>NZ_JAAKGN010000102.1:0-17271 GCF_011039295.1 Modestobacter sp. KNN46-3
CGCGCCGACCGTAGCTACAACGCGACATATCGGTATGACGGCGGCTCCGCTGGTCTCCGGCCCCCGGGGACGACGTACTTCAGCCCACGCCGACGCCGGCTCCCCGTGCCCCCGCTGGCCGCCGCGCTGATCGGCATCGGCGTCACCCTGGAGTCCGTCGGCCTCGGCCTGCGGATCGCCGGCAACGACCGGGGCGTCGCCCGCTACCTGTCCATGGACGCCCCGCTGTCGGTGCCCCGCATGTGGGTCACCGCCCTGCTCGCCACCGCCGCCGTGGCCGCCTTCGTCGGCGCCGCACGCAGCACCGACCGCCGGCCGTGGTGGCTGGGCGTCGGCGTGGTCGCCGCCCTGGTCGCGCAGGTGAAGGGCGGCGGGACCGTGCACGTCCAGGCGCTGGAGACCACCGGTCTGGCCGGTCGTCCGGTGCTGGCCGCCGTCCTCAGCACCCTCCTGGCCGCACTGACCCTCGCCGTGCTCTGGTGGCTCAGCCGAACCGAGCGGCGCGACCGTCGGCGGGTGATGACCGCCTTCGCGGTCTACGCCGCAGCCGCCGTCGTCCTCTCCGGCATCTCCTCCCTCGTCGGGTCGGCGTCCGGGGCGTCCCCCGCGAGGGCGGCCAGCAGTTGGTCGGCGAACTCCGGCCGGCAGACGAGCAGGTCGGGCAGGTAGGGGTCGGGCCGGTTGTAGCGGAGCGGGGAGCCGTCGAGCCGGCTGGTGTGCAGCCCGGCGGCCCGGGCCACCGCGACGGGCGCGGCGGAGTCCCACTCGTACTGGCCGCCGCCGTGCACGTAGGCGTCGGTCGCCCCGCGGACGACGGACATCGCCTTGACCCCGGCCGAGCCCATGGCCACCGGCTCGGCGGCGAGCTGCGCGACGAGGTCGGCGACCAGGGCCGGCGGCCGGCTGCGGCTCACCGCCAGCCGCAGCGGACCGTCCGGGCGGGCCGGCGGCGGCTCGACGGCGGAGGTGCCCAGGGTCGTGCCCTCGGCCGGCAGCGCGACGGCACCGGCGGCCAGCTCGCCCCGCTCCCAGAGCGCGACGTGCACGGCCCAGTCGGTGCGCTCCAGCTCGGAGAACTCCCGGGTGCCGTCGAGCGGGTCGACGATCCAGACCCGGTCGGCGGTGAGCCGGGCGGGGTCGTCCGCGGCCTCCTCGGAGAGCACGGCGTCCCCGGGTCGCAGCGCACCCAGCTGCTCGGCCAGCCAGCGGTGGGACTCCCCGTCGCCGGCGGCCTTGCGCGCCGCGGCGTCGGCGAAGTCCCGGCTGCGCACGGTGAGCAGCAGCTCGCCGGCCCGGGTGGCCAGCGTGCGGGCGAGGTCGTGATCGGTGCCGGTCAACGTCGGTCTCCGTCCGGAGGAGGGTGGGGGCCATCCTCCGGCCCCACACCCCGGCGTCCGCCGTGCGGGTCCCGTCAGTAGGCCCCGGAACCGCGGAGCACCGCACCGAGGGTCTTGCCCAGGATCATCAGGTCCAGGGCGAGCGACCAGTTCTCCACGTAGCGGACGTCGATCCGCACCGAGTCGTCCCAGGACAGGTCGGACCGGCCGCTGACCTGCCACAGGCCGGTGATCCCGGGCTTGACGAGCAGGCGGCGCCGCATGTCGAAGCCGTACTGCTCGACCTCCCGGGTCACGTGCGGCCGCGGGCCGACCAGCGACATGGTGCCGCCGACGACGTTGAGCAGCTGCGGGAGCTCGTCGAGCGACCAGCGCCGCATGACAGCGCCCACCCGGGTGACCCGCGGGTCGCGCTTCATCTTGAACTGGACGACGTTGCCCTCGTTCTGCGCCATCAGCGCCTCGATGCGCCGGTCGGCGTCGGCCACCATGCTGCGGAACTTCAGGACGTGGAACGGCTCGCCGGCCCGGCCGATCCGCTCGTGCCGGAAGAACACCGGGCCCCGGCTCGTGGTCTTGACCGCCACGGCCAGCACCAGCAGCACCGGGAGCAGCACCACGACGGCGGCCAGCGCGACCGACCGGTCGAAGACGTCCTTGGTGACCCGCCGCAGCCCGCGGAACTCCGGCCGCTCCAGGTGCAGCAGCGGCAGGCCGTTGACCGGCCGGATGCCCACCCGCGGGCCGGCGAACTCGGTCACCGCCGGGGCGAGCAGCAGCTCGGCCTCCGTCGTCTCCAGGTCCCACCCGAGGCGGCGCAGCGCGGCGCCGTCCAGCTCGGGCGAGGGCAGCACGGCGACGGTGTCGACCTCGTACCGGCGGACGACGTCGGCGATGTCGGCGAAGCCGCCCAGCACCGGCAGCCCGTCGAAGACGGTCCCGGCGGGCGGAGCCGTCGGGAGGCAGACGCCGATCACCCGGAGGCCGTGCTGGGCCTGGCGGACCAGCTGGGCGTGCAGCTCCGCGGCGCCGTTGCGGTGGCCGACCAGGATCGCGGTCTGCTGGTACCGGCCGTGCGCGCGCTGCCGGTGCAGCCAGGCGCGCTGGGCGTAGCGCTGCAGCAGGCTCAGCACGGTGGCCAGCGGCAGCGCGACCACGACGAAGCTGCGGGCGACCTCGAGCTTGAACGCCCAGGAGACGGTGCCGACGGAGGCCAGCAGCAGCGCCGCGGCGAAGAAGACCCGGCGGAACTCCTCGGGGCCGACCCAGAGGAAGCGCTCCTCGTAGCTGCGGCCGGCCACCATCGCGGCCACCCAGACCAGCGGCAGGACGACGACCGGCCAGGGGGCGTGGTGCGCGGCGAGCGGCCCCTGCTCGGGCAGCAGCCGGCCGACCAGGGCGGCGAGCACGGCGACGAGGGCGTCGCCCAGCAGGATCCGGCGCACGTAGGTCTTCCGCCAGGCCCGGCGAGCCGCGGTGCCCTCTCCGCGGAGGCGCGCCGCGGACCAGAAGCGCCGGCGGGCGACGACCTCCGTCCGCGGCAGGACCTTCTCTTCGGGGGCTTCCAGCAGCGTCAAGATCCGGCTCCCGTACGTCGGTGGATGCGTGGTCGACCTGCGGCGACCGGTCGTCGCCGGCCCGTCGGCGGACGCCCCGCCGACCGGCCCGGGGGAACGTACGGTCCGGCCGCTCGGGTCGCCTAGCCCTCGTCGGGAGGCCGGGCGGCGCGTGGATCGGCGGCCGTGGGCTTGGCCACAGGGCTCCACACCGATCGCCCCTCGCCGACCACGAGCAGTGACGGCACGCAGAGCAGCCGCAGAAGGCGCAATACCGCCGTCGACCGCCGTACACCTGCCGTCAGCCTCGTGAGATCGGTCACTTCCTGACGCTCGTGGTGCCCTTCGTCAGGGTCGCTGTCGGTGCCGCATGCTCGACCCGTGGGCGGACCCGAGAACCCGACGCTGCGCGTCCTGCACGTCAGCCAGCCGGTCGAGGCAGGGGTGGCCCGGGTCGTGGCCGGGCTGGTCGCCGACCAGCGTCGCCGCGGCTGGGAGGTCCTGGTGGCCTGCCCGGGCGAGGGCTGGCTGGCCGACACGGTCCGCGCGACCGGGGCCCGGCTGCTGCCGTGGCGGGCGAGCCGATCGCCCGGCCCGTCCGTGCCCGGCGAGGCGGCGGCGCTGCGCCGGGTCGTGGCGGCCACGGACCCCCACGTGGTGCACCTGCACAGCGCGAAGGCGGGGCTGGCCGGGCGGCTGGCGGTCCGGGGCCGGCGACCGACGGTGTTCCAGCCGCACGCCTGGTCGTTCGAGGCGGTCACCGGGCCGGTGCAGACGGCCTCCCGCGGGTGGGAGCGGTTCGCCCAGCGCTGGACCGAGCTGACCCTCTGCGTCAGCGAGGCGGAGCTGGCGACCGGGCGGGCCGCGGGCCTGACCGGGCCGGCGGTGGTGGCGCCCAACGGCGTCGAGCCCGAGGTGTGGGCCCCGCGGGACCGGGCGACCGCCCGCGACGCCCTCGGGCTCGCGGCGGCGCCCACCGTGGTCTGCGTCGGGCGGCTGGCCCGGCAGAAGGGCCAGGACATGCTGCTCGAGGCCTGGCCCGGCGTGCGACGAGCCGTGCCGGACGCCCGATTGGTGCTCGTCGGCACCGGCCCGGACGAGGCCGCGCTGCGCGCCCGGGCCGACGACTCGGTCCGCTTCGCCCCCGGGGAGCGGCTGGCCGAGTGGTACGCCGCCGCCGACGTCGTCGCCGTCCCCTCCCGCTGGGAGGCCGGGCTGCCGCTGGTGGCGATGGAGGCGATGGCCGGTCAGCGCAGCGTGGTCGCCTTCGACGTCGCCGGCATCGGCGGGTACCTCGGCGACGCGGGTGCGGCGGTCCCGCCGTTCGACGTCGAGGCGTTCGCCGCCGCGCTGACCGCCCGGCTGCTCGACCCGGCGGCCGCCGCCCGGGAGGCCGAGGTGGGCCGGGCGGTCGCGACCACCCGGTTCGCGGCGGCCACCTCGCAGGCCGCCGTCGCCGAGCACCTGCTGCGCCTGGCCGGGGCCCGATGAGCCCGCGCGTGGGGGCGGCCCCCCGCGGGCGGCGCCTGGTGTCCCGGGCGGTGCTGGCGAGCGCGCTGCTGGCGCTGTGTGCCGTCGGGCCCACGGGGTCGACGGTGCCGCCCGGCGCCACGCCCACGGCAGCCGCCACCGGTCCCGGCGCCACGGGGGCCGTCGTGCCGGCCGGCGCGGCGCGCCAGGTGGTCCCGGTCGAGCGGTTCGGCGCCGTGGGCGACGGCGTCCGCGACGACACCGCGGCGCTGCAGCGGGCGCTGGACAGCGTGCCGGCGGGGAGCACCCTGCGGCTCCGCGCGGGCGCGACCTACCTGCACTCCGACGTCCTCCGGGTGCGCACCCCCGGCCTCACGGTCACCGGCGCGGGCGCGACCGTCACCGCCACCCAGGAGACCCGGTCGGCCTTCCACGTCGACGCCGACCGGGTGGTGGTCGAGGGGGTCACCTTCGCCCTCCGCACCTCCACCCAGCGCTTCCACGCCTACGAGCAGATGAAGGTCCGGGTCTCCGCCGACGGGGTGGTGCTGCGCGACGTGCACGTCCGGGGCGCGGCGGCGGCCGGCTTCTACGTCGGCAACGGCTCCGGCGGGTTCCTGCTGGACCGGGTGACGGTCGTCGGCAGCCGCGCCGACGGCGTGCACGTCACCGGCGGCGCGCACGACGGCCGGGTCGTCTCCCCCGTCACCACCGGCACCGGGGACGACGGGGTCGCCGTCGTCTCCTACCGGGCCGACGGGGTGCCGTGCGCGCGGGTGCAGATCACCTCGCCGACGGTGAACGGGACGACGTGGGGCCGGGGCATCTCCGTCGTCGGCGGGGACGACATCACCTACACCGACGTGGCGATCCGGGACACCGACGCCGCCGCGGTCTACGTGGGCAGCGAGGGCGACCCGTACTACACGTTCCCCTCGCGCCGGGTGCGGGTCACTCGCGGCACGGTGACCGGAGCCAACGCCAACCCGGCCAAGGACCACGGCGCGGTGCTCGTCTACGCCGGCAACAGCGGCACCACGACCGCCGACGTCACGATCCGGGACCTGGCGGTCAGCGGCACCCGGGCCGGCGCCAGCTGGGACCTCGGGGTGCTGGCCGACCCGGGCGCGGGCGTCCAGCGGGTCACCCTCTCCGGGATCTCGCTCACCGGTGGCCCGCCGCGGCCGTTCTACACGAACGTGCCCCCGGCGGTGCGGCTGCTCGGCGTCCGGGACGACGGCTCCCCCGTCCCCGACCGCGGCTGGTGAACGGCCGGCTCAGCCGGCCGGCCGCGCGCCGAACGCGTGGGCCCGCGCCGTCCAGGCCGACAGCACGGTGACGGCGTCCGGCTCCGGCAGCCCCTCGGGGCGGTGCGCCAGCGGCACCGGCGGACCCCAGCGGGTGTAGCGCTCGGCCAGCCCGGCGGGCACCAGCAGCAGGTTGGTGCGCGGCGTCCGGCGCAGCTCCCGGGCCCAGCGCAGCGGCGAGGTCAGCACCGCGCGCACGTCCCGGGCCCCGAGGACGACGACGGTCGCCCGCCGGCCGGCGACGACGTCCCGACCGGCGGCGGCGCGCCGGCCCCAGAGCACCACCACGTCGACGTCGTCCAGCGCCGCGTCGGGCAGTGCGGCGGGCTCGAGCACACCGGTGCGCCAGCCGGCGGCGGTCTGCGCGGCGGCGGTCGCCCGGGCCGTGGCCAGCTCGGCGGGGCCGGCGACGTGCAGCACGCCCAGCACCTCGCCGAACACCGGGGTGGAGAGGATGGCGCGGACGTCAGCGGGCACGGCGGACCGCCTCCAGGGTCTCCTCGACGACGTCGTCCCAGCCGCGGCGGGCCGGCCGGAGCAGCACCGGTGGCCGGGTCCGGCCGAGGTGCTCCACCAGCGCGGCGGCCCACACCTCGGGACGGCGGCCGGGCAGCCGCTGCGCCCCGACCGGGGAGGCCTCGGCCAGCGCCGGGTCCTCCGAGGTCAGCACCGGTGCGCCCAGCGCCAGCCCCTCCGCGGCGGGCAGGCCGAAGCCCTCGGCGAGGCTGGGGCACAGCACCACCCGGGCGTGCTCGTAGAGCCAGCGCAGCCGGCCGTCGGGGACGTGGCCCATCGCGAGGACCGCGCCGTCGGCGGCCAGCCCGGCGAACGCCCGGCCGCGGTCGGTGGGCCCCCAGCTGTCCGGGCCGACCACCACGAGCACCGCGTCGGGGACGGCGGCGCGCACCTGCGCCCAGGCGTCGACGACCAGGCCGACGTTCTTCCGCGGTGAGGGGTCGCCCACGACCAGCGCGAACGGCCGGCCGACCAGCTCGGGCACGACCTCCGGGACGACGTCGGTGAGCGAGGAGCCGTCGGGGTGGTGCACCACGGAGGTGCGGGGGGCCGTGGACGGCAGGTAGCTGACCAGCCGCTCCCGGGTGGCGGCGCTGACGCACACCAGCGCGTCGGCGGCCCGCAGCGAGGCGAGGTACGGCGGGCGCACCAGCCAGCGCTTGGCCCGGCCGAAGTCGTGTGGCCGGTCCAGCGCGAGCATGTCGTGCACGGTCAGCACGCCGACGCCGGGCACCCCGCGGGGCAGCAGGTGCTTGGTGCCGTGCACGACGTCCATCGGGCCGCCGACCCGCGCGCCGGCCAGCCGCTCGACGGCGGAGACCAGCGGGCCGCGGCCGGGCAGGGTGTGCACCCGGTCGGCGTCGACCAGGTGGGTGAAGGCCCCCTGCGCACCGGCGCCGGCCAGCACGTGCAGCTCCACGTCGTCGCGGGCGGCCAGCCCGCGGGCCAGCTGCACGACGTAGCGGACCATCCCCCCGCCCTCGCCCGACGGCGGGACGTGCGTGCCGATCAGCAGGTAGCGCAGCGGGCGGGGCGTCACAGCACGGCTCCGGTACGGCGTCGTCGGGCACGGTTGACCAGCAGCGCCACCACGACCAGGGCGACCAGCCCGGGGGTGGCCCGGCCCTGGCCGAGGTAGAAGTAGCGCGGCAGCTCGAGCATGGTCAGCACGAACAGCGGATAGAGCAGCAGGCCCCAGATCCGGCCCTCGCGCAGGGCGCGGTGCAGGGTGCCGGTCAGCAGCCCGGCACCGAGGAAGAACAGCAGCCCGCCGGCGATCCCCAGGTCGACGAACGGGCTGGCCACGCCGCCGTAGTTGTTGAACTCCGGGTTGCCGAACTGGGCGAGCGCCAGCGTGTAGGCGGGCTCCGGGTCGACGCCGGTGAGCGACCGGAACAGGTTCAGGCTGCCGATGCCCGGCGCCGTCCAGAACGCCGACCACAGGTCGTAGGGCAGCCCGGCCGGCTCCTGGTGCAGCAGCCGGATGGCGCCGTTGTTGTAGGCGGTGACGTAGTAGCCGGCGAAGCGCTCCACCACGAAGACGGGGAAGGACTGGCCGCCCTGCGCCGCGTAGAACACCCAGCTGCGCGAGTACTCGAAGGCGGCGAAGACCACCACCACCACCGGCAGCAGCACCGCGGGCAGGAACGCCGCGCGCCGGGTGCCCCGGGCGGTCCGGGACATCCCGGCCACCACCAGCACCAACAGCGGCACGAGCAGCTCGAGCAGGGCGAGGCGCTCGGTGACGAAGAAGGCACGCAGCAGGGCGAGGAAGGCGACCACCGCCAGCCGGCGCAGGTACCGCGGCCGGCGCCCCTGCGCCAGCAGCAGCACACCGGTCAGGACGACGAACGCGACGCCGAACTGGGTCATCGTGGTCAGCCCGGGCACGGTGCCCAGCTGGTCGCGGATGCCCAGGCCGTAGAGCTCCTGGTCGATCAGCGCGGTCACCAGCACGACCGGGTCCAGGCCCACCCGGACGGCGTTGATGCCGTAGGCGAGGTAGCCGACCATGGTCAGCCAGAACAGCACCGTGGCCGCGCGCTCCAGGACGCGCAGGTCGCCGGCCGACAGCCCCGGCCAGCCCGGCACCCGGCGGGCACCGCGCAGCCCCGGCAGCAGCGCACCGCCCAGGAACAGCAGCAGGCCGGCGGTGAACCACAGCGTCCACTCCAGGTCGATCGCCTTCGGGGTGCCCCACAGCGCCCGGTAGCGCTCGTCGGCGATGGCCAGGCTCAGCCAGGTGGTGGGCAGCGCGACCAGCCCGATCAGCGCGACCGGCGAGAGCCACCACACGCCCCCGGGCCGGCCGCCGAGGTCCGCCGTCCGCGGCCGGACGGCGGTGATCCGGGTGCTCATCGGGCTCCTCCGCCGTCCGGTTCGCGGCCGGCCAGCAGCCGCAGGCTGCGCCGCAGCTGCAGCCCGGGCAGCGGCGCCGTCCCGAAGGCCCGGCGGCAGACGACCGCGTAGGAGCCGAAGAGCACCACGGTCGCCGTGGCGCTGGTGAGGGCCAGCGCGAGCGGACCGCCCAGCCGGGCGGCGAGGACGGCGACGGGCACGACCACCAGGAGCGCCAGCCCGACGGCGCGGGCGGCGGTGCGGCCGTGGCCGGTGACGACGAGCAGCACCGCGCAGGAGCCGCAGACCGCCATGCCCAGGCCGCCGGTGGCCAGCACCGCGAGGTAGGGGGCGGCGTCGTCCAGGCCCTCGCCGTAGAGCGTGAGGACCTGCGGGGCGAGCAGCCAGGTGGCGGCGACCAGCAGCACGGTGACCGCGGTCGAGACGGTGGCCGCGGCCGACAGCAGGCCGAGCACCCGGTCGCGGCGGCCCTCGGCCTCCAGCCGCGCGGCGACCGGGGTGATCGCGATGTTGGCCAGCCCCTCGAGCACCGTGACCTGCATGGCCAGCACGCTGGCGGTCGAGTAGAGCAGCGCCTGCTCGCCGGGGAAGGCCCAGCCGGCCAGCCAGACGTCGCCGCGGCCGACCAGGAAGGCGCCGAGCTCGACGGTGAACAGCCAGGCCCCGCCCGCGACGGCGGCGGCCATCGGCGACCACCAGCGGGCGCCCCGCACCCGGGCCCGCAGCGGCAGCCGGAGCAGCACCACCGCCAGCAGCGCGAGGGAGGTCGCGGCGTAGACGGTGAGCAGGGTGACCAGCGACGTCCGGCCGTCCTGTGCCCAGACGACGACGCCCATGGCGAGCAGGGCGAGCACCGACCGGCTGTGGTGGGTGGCCGCGACCGACCAGCGGATCCGGCCGACCGCGGCGTAGACGTCGCTGATGGTGAGCCGGACCGTCTCCAGCACGATCAGCCCGGCGACCAGCGCGACCACCAGCGCGCGGTCGTCGCGGACGACCGCGGTGGCCACCCAGGCGACCGCCGGTGCGGTGACCACGCTCAACAGCGCGACCGCCCGCAGGTGGGCGAGCACCTGGGCGGCCACCTCGACCGGGGAGGAGGCCGCGGCGATCGCCCGGATGGCGTGCTGACCCAGGCCCAGCCGGCCGACCATCGGCCCGAGCATCAGGGCGCCGAGCACGGCCAGGAAGCCGGTGGCCGCGCGGTCGTCGAGGGTGCGGACCGCCAGCACCGACGTCAGGAACGTGGCGACCAGCCCGAGCACGGCCACGACCATCCGCAGGCCGAAGCTCCGGCGGACCTCCTGGCTCTGCTCCCCCGCCTGGACCGCCACGGTCAGGCCTCGCTGGCGACGGGCTCCTGCCGAGGGGACGTCGTCTCCTCCGCAGCCCGCGGGGGCGACGGCTGGGGCCGGTCGCGCCCCAGGTGCCGCCCGGTGGTGGTGACGACGACGCCGCGCAACGCCGGGCCGGACGACGTCACGTCGCGGACGGCGGCCAGCGCGTCCTCCAGCGAGGTGACCCCCTCCCCCACGACGACGACCGCCTGCTCGGCGTGCCGGGCGGTCTCGCCGAACCGGGCGCCGGAGGTGAGCGCCGGGGCGTGCAGCAGCACGTGCCGGCCGGCGGCGGTGTGCCGGGCGACGGTCGCGGCCAGCGCCGCGTCGCCGTCGTGCGGCGGGACGGCGAGGACGGTCAGCAGCGGCGTGTGCGCCTGCTCGCCGGGGAACTCCGCCGACCCGGGCGGGCGGCTGCCGTGCGCGTGCGCCGCGGTGGTCACCAGCACCACAGGGGCGCCGGTGGAGGAGATCGCCCAGGCCAGCTCCCAGGCGACCTCGGCGGCGCCGGCGCGCTCGTCGGCACCGACCACGACGAGGCGGCGGGCACCGGCGCTGACGTCGAGCACCTGCGGCACGAGCAGCCGGGCCGCCGAGAGGGCATCGGCCCGGGGCAGCTGGACGGGCACCTGCGGGCTGCGGCCCCGGACCCGCCCGGCCGGCAGCCGCGGCAGCAGCACGGGCACGCCGGCCGCCACCAGCAGCCGGGCGTCGAACAGCCGGTTCGACGTCGCCCGCCACACCGCGCCAGCGGCCAGCAGCAGCACGGCACCGAGCACGGCGCCCAGCACGGTGGACAGCAGCGCGGCCGGTGCGCCGGTCTCCTGGTCCAGGCTCGGGGCGCGCAGCACCGGCACCAGGTCGGGGACCCGGGTGGCGGCGCCGGTCAGCTGGCTCTGCTCGGCGAGCAGCCGCTCGACCTCCTGGGCCACCGGGCTGTTCACCGCGCCCGGCTCGCCGAGGGCGTCCAGCCGCTGCTGCACCGCGTCCAGCGCCGCGGTCACCGCCGTCCCGGCGGCCTCCTGGCGGGCGGTGACGTAGCCGTCGAGCAGCGTCGTCACGGCCTGGAGGGCCTGCTCGGCGGTGGGGGCGGTGGCGCTGATCCGCAGGACGTCGGAGGTGCCGACCTGTGCGACGGAGACGGTGACCGCGTCATCCGTCTGCTCGTCCTGGGTCAGCCGCAGCGCGTCCAGCGCCTCGAGCTGGCCGGCGACCAGGGAGTCGTCGGTGCCGGTCTGGGCGGTGGTCGGCAGCGGGCCGCTGAGCACCTGGGCGTCGGGGACGACCTCGAAGGTGGCCGAGGCGGTGACCTCCTCCTCGGCGGCGAGCCCGACCAGCAGGCCGAGCAGCCCGCCGAGCAGGGCGCCGACGAGCGCCAGCCGGGCCAGCCAGGCCAGCGGTGCGGCCGGCCCGGGCCAGGTGTCCGCCCGGGTGGCGTCGTCGGGCGCCCCGCCTCCCGGGTTGGTGCCGGCCGGCCGGCCTGTCGAGCTGCTCATGCGCGTGCGTCCTCCCTCGTGCCATCGGCGGAGTCCGCCCGCAACAGCGTCCAGATGATAGGGCTCGGCCGGCTGCGCTCTTGCCACTCATCCCTCCGGGTGAACGCCGGGTGGACGGCAGGGAACGGGGCGCTGACCTGCGAAGACGCCTTCACACCGCCGGTGGACACAGGAAGATCGACACCTAGGCTCTGCCGCGTGACCGAGGCCCCCACGCGCCCGCAGCGGGTGGCGGCGATCGACGTCGCGCGGGCCGTGGCGATCATCGGCGTGGCGGCCAACCACTCCATCGACGGCATGCTCAACGCCGGCCTGATCGGGGCCGACCACCCCCTCGAGGCGGTCAACTCAGCGCTGTACCTGTTCCGGATGCCGGCCCTGGCGTTCCTGCTCGGGCTGTTCGTGCCCCGCGCGGTGACCAGGCGTGGGGCGGCCGGCTACGTCTGCGAGCGGGCCACGCTGATGCTCTGGCTCTACCTGCTCTGGTACCTGGTGCAGAGCCTCGCCGAGCTGGCGACCAACGAGGTCAAGAACGTGCCGCGGGAGCCCGGGGCGATCTGGCGGGTGTGGGAGCCGTTCGCCCACCTGTGGTTCCTGCCGTTCCTGATCGTGACGTCGGTGGTGCTGGCCGTGCTGCGACCGTGGCAGGGCCCGGCCCGCCGGCTGCTGGGCGGCGGCGGGCTGGTGCTGGCCAGCCTGCTCACCTGGGGCTGGAACCCGACCCTGTTCGGGCTGACCGGGCTCTCGCTGCTGGCGTTCGCCGCGGCCGGGTCCATGGTCGGGCTGGCCCGGCTGGGCACGTGGATGCAGGGCCCGGTCCGGGCCTGGACGGCGGTCGGGCTGCTCGCCGCCGCCTCGCTGGGGCTGCTGCTCCAGGCCGACGTCGCGCCGTCGACCCTGCCGGCCGAGGTCGGCCTGGTCGAGCGGGCACTGAGCCTCGGCGCCGCGGTCGCCGGCACGATCGCGCTGCTCGCCGTATCGGTGCTGCTGGCCCGAGTGCCGCCGCTGCGCGACCTGCTGGCCGCGATCGGCCGCCGCACCCTGCCGATCTACCTGGCGCACGTGCTGGTCGTCGCCGGCGTGCGGATCGTGCTCGTGCAGCTCGGGGTCGACCAGCCGTACGCCATCGCTGCGGTGGCCGTCGTCGCCGGCGTCGGCATCCCGTTCGCCGTCGCCACCTTCACGGCCGGGCGGCCGTGGGCGAACTGGCTGTTCGACCTGCCCCTGGCTCTCCGTCCACGAACGCGCGGACCGGCTGCCGTCGACCCGTCATCCGCTCGCCGACTGAGCGCGGAGCAGGACCGGGCACCGAGCCGGCCGACCGGCCGGGACGGCGCCCGCCGGTAGACCGCGGGCTCAGCCGGCGCGGCGGCCCAGTGCGCGGTAGGTCCAGCCGGCGGCCACCCAGCGGTCGCGGTCCAGCGCGTTGCGCCCGTCGAGCATCCGCTTCTGCCCCACGACCTTGCCGAAGGCCACCGGGTCCAGGTCCCGGTACTGCTGCCACTCGGTGAGCACCAGGACTGCGTCGGCCCGGTCCGCAGCCTCCTCCGGGGTGTCCACGGCGTCGAGCTGCGGCCAGCTGCGGCGGATGTTGTCCCCGGCCGCGGGGTCGGTGACCCGCACCGCGGCGCCCTGCAATTGCAGCTGGGCGGCGACGTTCAGCGCCGGGGAGTCGCGGATGTCGTCGCTGTTGGGCTTGAACGCCGCGCCCAGCACCGCCACCCGCTTGCCGACCAGCGAGCCGTCGCAGACCTCGCGGGCCAGCTCGACCATCCGGATCCGGCGGCGCATGTTGATGTTGTCGACCTCGCGCAGGAACGTCAGCGCCTGGTCAGCGCCGAGTTCCCCGGCACGGGCCATGAACGCCCGGATGTCCTTGGGCAGGCAACCGCCACCGAAGCCGAGGCCGGCGTTGAGGAACTTGCGGCCGATCCGGTCGTCGTGACCGATCGCGTCGGCCAGCTGCTTCACGTCGGCCCCGGTCGCCTCGCACAGCTCGGCCATCGCGTTGATGAAGGAGATCTTCGTGGCCAGGAATGAGTTGGCCGCGGTCTTCACCATCTCCGCGGTCGCGTAGTCGGTGACCACCTGCGGGGTGCCCACCGCGACGATCGAGGCGTAGACCTCGTCCAGCATCGCCCGCGCCGTCTCACCGTCGGGGCCGGCAGGGAGGCCGTAGACCAGCCGGTCCGGGTGCAGCGTGTCCTGGACCGCGAAGCCCTCGCGGAGGAACTCCGGGTTCCAGGCCAGCATCGCCCCGGGCACCTTGCTCTCGACCAGCTCCGCCAGCCGGGCCGCCGTGCCCACCGGGACCGTCGACTTCCCGGCCACCAGGTCACCGGGCTTGAGCGCCGCCAGCAGGCTCTCAACGGCCGACTCGACGAACCGCAGGTCCGCGGCGTACTCCCCGCGCTTCTGCGGGGTGCCCACGCAGACGAAGTGGACGACGGCGTCGCCGGCGTCGGCCATGTCGGTGCTGAACCGCAGGCGCCCCGTTGCCAGGGACGTGCCCAGCAGCTCCTCGAAACCCGGCTCGTAGAACGGGGCCTTGGCCCGCTGCAGCGCGTCGATCTTCGGCTGGTCGACGTCGATGCCCACGACGTCGTGCCCGAGCTCGGCCATCGAGGCCGCGTGCACCGCGCCCAGGTAGCCGCAACCGATGACCGAGATCTTCATGCGCGTGCCACTCCCCTACCTGCGGACACCCGACGCGCCCAACTCCACGCGCACGGTAGACAACGCACCCGCCCGCGCGCCAGCCGCGGTCACCCAGCTGTGGCCGACTGTTCACCGGGTGGGACCGACGTCACCGGCATCACCCGCGCGGGGAGACATCCCTCCCTGGGATGACCCGGCCGTCCGCGACCGCTGCTCGGCGGCCCGCTGTCCTTAGGGTCCGATGGTCTGACGGAAAGGCGGTGGGCATGAGCAGCGTCCAGACGGATGGCGACGGACCCGCCGCGGAGTCGGCCGGTTCCGATGCCGAGGTGGTCGAGACCACCCCCCGACGGCGATGGGTGCGGCGCACGCTGACCAGCCTGAGCGCGCTGGCACTGGTGCTCGCGCTCGCCATCGGTACCGGCCTGTGGTTCGTCAGCAACCGGTACGGCGGCAACATCGAGCGGGTCGGCGACGTCTTCGCCGAACTCGACGACGGCGCCCGCCCGGCCCCCGCGTCGCCGGTCGACCAGCCTGAGGCGACCGCCGACCCGGTCACCTTCTTGCTGGTGGGCTCGGACACCCGCGCCGAACTCGAGCCGGGCGAGCTGCCCGACGCCCGCGCCGACGCGATCATGGTGGCCCGCTTCGCCGGCGACCGCGAGCACGCTCAGGTCGTCTCCATCCCCCGCGACTCCTGGGTCGACATCCCCGGGTACGGGAAGGACAAGATCAACGCTGCCTATGCGCTCGGCGGCCCCACACTGCTGATCGAGACGATCGAACAGCTGACCGGCGTGCGGATCGACCACTACGCGGCGATCGACTTCGCCGGGCTGATCCAGGTGACCGACGACCTCGGTGGCGTCGACGTCGTCGTCTCGGAGACGACGAGCAACGGGCCGTACACCTTCACCGCCGGCCCCAACCACCTCGACGGCGACCAGGCCCGCTGGTACGTGGGCCAGCGCTACGACCTGCCCGGTGGCGACTTCGATCGGGTGAAGCGGCAGCAGAACTACCTGCGCGCGATGTTCACCAAGCTGTTCAGCCAGGAGGTGTTCACCTCACCGGGCAAGCTCGACTCGACGCTGCTGGCGGTCACGAACGCGGTCGCCGTCGACGATGCCCTCGACAACGGGGACCTGCTGTCGCTGGCCTATTCGCTGCGCGGCCTCACCCCGGCCGACGTCGAGTTCTTCACCGCCCCGGTGCTGGGCATCGGCACCGAGGGGGCGGCCAGCGTGGTCTACGTGGATCAGACGGCCGGCGAGCGCATGTGAGGCTACCTGCAGACCGACTCGCTGGGCCAGAACGCCGCCGAGTTCAGCGACGAGGCCCTGCCCGAGGTACCCCGGTGAACGCAGTCGCGCCGGGGCCGGGTGGACCACCCGACTCCGGCGCGACTGGACTGCTCACTGCGACTGCGAGCTCAGGTCAGCGGTAGCCGGGCGAGGTGTAGCTCCGGCCGACCGAGCCGGCGGGGACGAAGTCACCGGACGACGGGCGGCCCTGCTTCACGCTGCCGGTGATCGAACCGTCCTTCGGCCAGGTCGCCACGCCGTTGGCGACCTTCGCGGCGCACTGCTTGTGGGTGACCGAGGGCCAGACGCTCTGGCCGAAGGGACGGCCGGGCCGGGGGGCGACGTAGACGCCGTCCAGGGCCAGCGGGTAGTCGTCGTTGCAGTCGGTCCAGATGTAGTAGCCACCCTTGCTGACCGTGCCGTCGTTCGTGCCGACGATGTTGGTGTTGCGGATGGTGCCGCGGCCGATCGGGCCGGTGTTCTCGAAGACGTGCAGGCCCTGGAAGTTCGACGAGCCGGTCAGCCGGTCGATGCGGTACTCGCGCAGGCCACCCCAGGGCTGGAAGACGTCGGCGTGGTTCCCGGTGCTCATGCCGCGCAGGCCGTCGACCCGCACGTTCTGGATCTGCAGGATCGCCCTCGGGGCGTTGGCGGCGATGCCGTCGGTCTGGGCGCCGGTCACGGCGCCGTTGATGTGGACGCCCTCGATGTGCACCGTGCCGGTGCAGTTGCGCACGTAGATGGCGCGCTGGTCGTGGCCGGCGACCTTGGCCGACGGCAGTGCCTTGATGCTGCCGCCGATGATGACGGCGTTGCGGCAGTCCGCGATGGTGATCGGGCCGACCGCGCGGTCGGTGGGCAGCTTGATCAGCACGTCACCGCCGCGGCCGCTCACCGTCGTCAGCGACGTCGTCGCCGTCACCTTGGTCACGGGATAGTTGGCGTAGCCGGCGGGCGGCCTCCAGCTGAGCGCGGGGCGGCTGGTCGACGCGGCGACCACGTCCATCTGTGTGGATGCGAGGGCCAGACCGGTTGCGGGCGCCTCCGGTTCGGCGGCATCGATGACAGTGGTCGCCACCGGCACGAGGCAGCCGAAGGCGATGGCGAGCGCGAGCCAACGGCTGCGGCCGCCTGCGATCGCGCGGCACCTGGCCGAGGCGGACTTTCGTGAGGAGACGAAACGGGAGGGAGGCACGCGGGGGAAGGTAGCAGTGCGATTACGTCACAGCGCAGTACTTGTGGAACCGCCTGGTCCGGTGATACAGGCGCCACTCCAAGTGACCCGGCACCCACCGAACGAACCGGCCTGCCGCATGCGGTGGGTCAACGGCCCCGACAACGTCACACGCAGTTCATCCGGCGAGCGGGAACCCCCGGCAACAGATCCACGAGCTCGCAGCGGTTCCACGCTGAGGGGCGTCCCGGACAAGGCTGACGCGCTGACTGTCCCGCCCCGGGTTCAGTGGAGGCTCGGAGCTGACGCGGCGACGGTAGTCGCCGCGGTGTTGTGCCGGTAGAAGTTGTCCTCGTACTCGGCCGGTGGGATCAGGCCGATTTCGCCGTGCAGTCGTCGGTGGTTGAACCAGTCGATGTACTCAGCGGTGGCGATCTCGAGGTCGTCGATGCCCTTCCACGGGCCCTTGTTGCGGACCAGCTCGGCCTTGAACAGCGAGTTGAACGCCTCGGCCAGCGCGTTGTCGTAGGAGTCGCCGGTGGAGCCGACGGAGGCGACCGCGCCGGCCTCGGCCAGGCGCTGGGTGTAGCGCACCGCGACGTATTGACTGGTCTCAACCGGTCGTTGCAGTACCGGCCTGTTGCAGTGAGCGTAGGTGTTCGTCGAGAACCTCGGCGGGTGTCTTCCAGCCCAGGACCTTGCGGGGTCTGCTGTTGACGGCGGCTTGGACGGCGAGGAGGTCCGCTTCGGTCCAGCGG
>NZ_JAAKGN010000103.1:0-17053 GCF_011039295.1 Modestobacter sp. KNN46-3
CAGGTCTTGTGGGTGGTCGAGGTGACCACGTGTGCGTGCGGGACGGGCGACGGGTGCAGTCCGGCGGCGACCAGCCCCGCGAAGTGCGCCATGTCGACCGTCAGGTCGGGGTAGAGCGGGTGCCGGCCGGCCAGCCGGCTGACCCGCGCGCGGAGCCCCGCGAGCTGCTCCTCGCCCACCGAGGGCCGCAGGGCTGCGGCGATCACGTCGGCGACCTCGGCGAAGTCGTCGACGTCGAAGCCGCGTGCCGCCAGGGCAGGGGTGCCGATCCGGACACCGGAGCTGACCATCGGCGGGCGGGGGTCGAAGGGCACCGCGTTGCGGTTGACGGTGATGCCGATCGAGTGCAGCCGGTCCTCGGCCTGCCGGCCGTCCAGCTCCGAGTGCCGCAGGTCCACCAGCACGAGGTGGACGTCGGTGCCGCCGCTGACCACGTCGATGCCGGCCTCGCGGGAGTCGGGGGCGAGCAGCCGCTCGGCCAGCAGTCGGGCGCCGGCCAGCGTGCGCTCCTGGCGCTCCCGGAAGGCCGGTTCACCCGCGAGCTTGAAGGCGACGGCCTTGGCGGCGATCACGTGCTCGAGCGGGCCACCCTGCTGACCGGGGAAGACCGCGGAGTTGAACTTCTTGGCCAGCTCCCCCGTGGCGAGGATGACGCCGCCGCGCGGCCCGCCGAGCGTCTTGTGGGTGGTCGAGGTGACCACGTGTGCGTGCGGGACGGGCGACGGGTGCAGTCCGGCGGCGACCAGCCCCGCGAAGTGCGCCATGTCGACCATCAGGTGGGCCCCGACCTCGTCGGCGATCCGCCGGAACTCGGCGAAGTCGAGCTGCCTGGGGTAGGCCGACCAGCCCGCCACGATGAGCCGGGGCCGCCGCTCGTGGGCCAGCCGCTCGACCTCGGCCATGTCCACGAGGTGGTCGTCGGCTCGGACGTGGTACGCCGCGACGTCGTAGAGCTTGCCGGAGAAGTTGAGCCGCATGCCGTGGGTCAGGTGACCCCCGTGGGCCAGGTCCAGGCCCAGGATGGTGTCGCCCGGGTCCAGCAGGGCCGACATCGCCGCGGCGTTGGCCTGCGCACCCGAGTGCGGCTGCACGTTGGCGTACTCCGCGCCGAACAGCCCCTTCAGCCGGTCGATGGCCAGCTGCTCGATCACGTCGACGTGCTCGCACCCGCCGTAGTAGCGCCGCCCCGGGTAGCCCTCGGCGTACTTGTTGGTCAGCACCGAGCCCTGGGCCTGCATGACGGCCACCGGCGCGAAGTTCTCACTGGCGATCATCTCCAGCGTCTCCTGCTGCCGGGTCAGTTCGGCCGAGATCGCGCGGTGGACCTCCGGGTCGGTGTCCGCCAGTGAACGGTCGAGCACGGGGTCCGGGACGGCCACGGCCCGCAGAGCTCCTTCGACCTGCGCCACCATCCGGCTCCTCCTGTCAGAGATTGGAGAACGAGGACTGGTATATCAGTCGTGCACCACAGTAGGGTCGAGGACGAGCGGGGTCAAGGAGTCCGTGGCAGCGATGTCCCGCTCGTCCCGAGAGAAGGAGACCCCGCCATGGCCCACGAGGTGAGGGCGTCGTCGCCCGCAGCAAGGGCGCACCGGTGACCGTCGAGACGATCGTGGTGCCCGATCCCGGCCCGGGTGAGGCCGTCGTCGACGTGCAGGCCTGTGGCGTTCGACCTGTACCTCCAGGGCCGCTTGCCGCTGGACGAGTTCGTCAGCGAGGCCATCGGTCAGGAGGACCTAGAGGAGGCCCTGGACGACCTCCGCCGGGGCGAGGTCCTGCGCTCGGTCGTGGTCCTGGACGAGTGAGCTAGCGCGTCGTCCCGGTCGTCCCCCCGTCGGGCCGACCGCACGACGGGGGACGATGTGCGTGGCCACGGGCACGTGGCGCGAGGCCGGGAGGACGTCGCTCCCCCGGCCCGCGGCGGTCGGTGCCTGCTCAGCCCGACAGGCGCTGCGTCAGCCACTCGTGGAAGGCGCCGATGTGGTGCTCGGAGGGCACGAGGACGCCGCCGTTGACGTAGGCCCGAGAGGACATGGCCGGCTGGGTCCGCTCGCACGCGGCGAAGTCCTGCTGGTTGACCCGGTGGAACAGCTCCACCGACCGCGTCACGTCCCTGCCGGACTCGACCACGTCGCGGGTGTACAGCCAGTCGCACTGCACGATCGTCCGGTCGGCCGAGACCGGGAACATGCGGTGGAAGATGACGTGGTCCGGCGCCAGGTTGACGAAGACCGTCGGTCGGACCGTGATCGCGTAGTAGCGGCGGTCCTGGTCCTCGTCGACGCCCGGGAGCCGGTCGAAGCCCTCGCTGCCGTCGACGGTGAAGCCCTTGACGTCGTCCCCGAACTCCGCGCCGTGCCCGACGAAGAACTGTGCCGCGTACCCGTCGGCGAACTCGGGGAGCACCTCGGTGAGCTCCGGGTGGATCGTCGCGCAGTGGTAGCACTCCATGAAGTTCTCGATGATGAGCTTCCAGTTCGCCTCGACGTCGTAGGTGATGCGGCGCCCCACGGACAGCGAGTCGACGTCGTAGCTGTCGATCACCTCCACGCTCCCGAGGCGCTCGACGACGGCGCCCACGACCTCGTCCTCGAAGGACGGGGGCTCCTTCGCCAAGCACACCCACGCGTAGCCCAGCCACTCACGCAGCGCCACCGGCACCAGGCCGTACTCGACCCGGTCGACGTCGGGCATCTTGGTCAGGTTGGGGGCCGCGATCAGCTTGCCCTCGAGGTCGTAGGTCCACGCGTGGTACGGGCACTGGAAGGCCCGCTTCACCGTGCCCGAGTCCTCCGTGCAGATCTGCGCACCGCGGTGCCGGCAGATGTTGAGGAAGGCGCGCAGCTGCCCGTCCCGGCTGCGGACCACGAGCACGCTCTCCTTGCCCACCTGGACCTTCTCGAAGGATCCGGGCGTCGGCAGGTCACTCGATCGCACGACGCAGAACCACATGTCCTCGAAGACGCGCGACTGCTCCAGCGCGAAGACGGCGGGGTCGGTGTAGTAGCGGCCCGGCAGCGTGGAGATGAGGCTCGCGGGCTGTTCGGTGATGGTCATGCGGCACCTCGGATGGCGTCGGCGACCCGGAGGTACGCCGGAACTCGGACAACACAGGCCCTGCGACTGATCACGGACGTCACCCGTCAGCGAGCTCACGACGTCCGCTGTGTTTCACATTACACATCCGGTCTCGCAGGCCGCAACAATCCGCAGAGTGTGGACAGCACTCGAACAGCCCCGATCGCCGCCCCGTCCGTGTCTGGCGCACGCAGCGATGACCAGGGCGAGGTGACGGACGAGGTCAGGACCGCGCGTCGACCCCGTTGCCGGGAGGAGGACCTGCTGGGTCAGCGCGGCTGACCGAAGAAGCCCAACCTCCGACTCAGCTCGTCCGCGCCCGCCATCACCCGCCGGGCCAGCCGTGGATGGTCCTCCTGGTGCATGCGGAAGGCCGGTCCCGAGACGCTGAGGGCCGCGATGATGCTGCCATCGGCGCCCCGGACGGGTGCGGCGACGGCGTTGAGCCCCACCTCGAACTCCTCGACGGTGCAGCCCCACCCCTGCTCGACGATCTGGTCCAGGTTCTGGCGGAGTGCTTCGGGATCGGTGAGCGTGGCCGGGGTGAAGCTCTGCATCCCCCGGGAGAGCAGGTCCTTGCGAAGGGCGTCGGGAGCGTGGGCCAGGAGCACCTTGCCGCTCGACGTGGCGTGCAGCGGCGTGCCCTGCCCCACCCAGTTGAGGGTGCTGAGCGCCGCCGGCCCGCGGGCCTGCGTCACGTTCACCGCTCGATCGCCGTCCAGGATGGCGACGTTGACCGTCTCCTCGAGGTCGGCGGCGAGCGCCTCGCAGATCGGCCGGCCCTCCCGGGCGATGTCCAGCTGCGCGACGGCCGCGCCGGCCAGGCGCACGACCCCGAAGCCCAACCGGTACTTGCCCCGATCAGCCAGTTGCTCGACGAAGCCCCGGCTCTCCAGTGTCGCCACCAGCCGGAAGGCCGTGGACTTGTGCACCCCGAGTTCGGCGGCCACCTCCGTGACGCCGGCCTCGCCCTCGGCCGCGAGGATCTCGAGGACGCTCAGCGCGCGGTCGACGGACTGGACACCAGCGACTGGGCCGCGATCTTCGCTCTCGCTCTGCGGCTCACTCATGGAGCCAGCCTAGGTGGACCACGGCGGAGCACCCCTTTCTTCCTCTTGACGATGGGATGAAGCCCGACGATGCTGTTGCGCTATCAGCGCAGCGTTGCGGTCACCGCAACATGTTCCGCCTGGAGCGCCCATGATCCCGGTCTGCCCCACGACAGCGTTGCCACCCGGCGAGGCGATCCGCGTGGAGGCTCCTGAGCCCATCGCGGTCTTCAACGTCGACGGCGACTTCTACGCGATCGACGACACCTGCACACACCAGGACGCCTCGCTGGCCGACGGCTGGCTGGACGGGTGCGCGGTGGAGTGCCCCCTGCACGCCTCGTGCTTCGACCTGCGCACCGGGAAGGTGTCCGGCCCGCCGGCGAAGACCCCGGTCCGGACGCACCGGGTCGTCGTGCAGGGCGGCACCGTCTACGTGCAGCCGGGGACCGCCGCGGACGGTGCCGCATGAGCCGTACGGTCGCCGTGGTCGGAGCCTCCCTGGCCGGCCTCTCGGCGGCCCGAGCGCTTCGCGAGCAGTGCTACGACGGCCGCATCGTGGTCATCGGCGACGAGGCGCACGCCCCCTACGACCGCCCACCCCTGTCCAAGGAGTTCCTGGCGGGAAGGGCGTCGCTCGACGACATCGCACTGGGTGCGCCGGACGACGCGGACCTCGACCTCGAGTGGCGGCTGGGTACGACGGCGGTCGGCCTCGACCACCTGGGCCGCTCGGTGCTGCTGGCCGACGGCAGCGAGGTGCGGGCCGACGGCGTCGTCCTCGCCACCGGAGCAAGCGCCCGACGCCTGTCCGGCAGCGAGGGTCTGGGCGGGGTGCACGTGCTGCGCTCGCTGGACGACGCGGTCGCCCTGCGCGAGGACCTGGCCACGGCCGGACGTCTGGTGGTGATCGGCGCGGGGTTCATCGGCGCCGAGGTCGCCTCCACTGCCCGCACGCTGGGGCTGGAGGTCACCGTCGTCGAGACACAGCCCGTCCCGCTCGCCGGCCCGCTGGGTGCCGACATGGGTGCGGTGTGCGCCCAGCTGCACGCCGACCACGGCACCCGCCTGCTGGTCGGCACCGGTGTCGCCGGGCTGGTCGGCACCGGCAGGGTCGAGGCCGTCGAACTGACAGACGGCACCCGCCTGCCCGCCGACGTGGTGGTCGTGGGGATCGGTGCCGTCCCGAACATCGAGTGGCTCGCCGACTCCGGCGTGTCCCTCGGCAACGGCGTGCTCACCGACGCGCACTGCGCCACCAACGTCCCGGGCGTGATCGCCGTCGGCGACTGCGCTGCGGCGTGGTCGGCCTCCCGCGAGCGGCACGTCCGCATCGAGCACTGGGCCCACGCCCTCGAACAGCCGGCCACCGCGGTCGCCACCCTGCTGGGCACCGACCGGCCGGCGTCGACGCCCGTGCCCTACTTCTGGTCCGACCAGTACGGCGCACGCATCCAGTTCGCGGGGTCGCGCCGCGAGGACGACGTAGTCCGCGTCCTGGAGGGCAGTTGTGCCGACCGCAGCTTCCTGGCGGTCTACGAGCGCCACGGGCACCCCGTAGCCGTCCTCGGGATGAACCAGCCCCGCCTGTTCACCCGTTGGCGCCGCCAGCTGCGTGCCGCCGTCCTGACGCACTCCTGACCCCGACCGGTCCGTCCACAGCACCGCCCTGCCCGGACCGGTGGGCGTCGATCGGGTGGAGTCGCCGGGAGCCGTCCTCGCACGGACCCCCACCGGTTCGTCACCGCCCCGACACGCTGGGTCGACTCGCGGAAGTTTTGTGCTCCAGGTCACTCTTTTCTCTTGTTCCACGGTGGGCCGTCTGGTTCCCTCATGCGCACCTGGTCGCGTAGTACGCAACAGCTAGGAGAGAGCCATGGAACACCCGGGTCCCGAGCAGGTCTCACCTCCCAGCTCCCCGAGTGCCGGGCCGACGGGTGGCCCTCCGACTGGCGCCGCGTCGACCGCTGCCCGGGAGCCCACCGCCCCGCCGCAGACCGACCGGGTCGTCTTCGGCGTCTCCCTGGCGCTGGTGGTGGCGTTCGCACTCTGGGGGGTGCTCGCCAGCGACAGCCTCTCGACCGCGGTGAGCGCCGCGTTCGGCACGGTCATCACCAACGCCGGCTGGGTCTTCGTCGTGACGAGCTCGGGGTTCGTCGCCCTCGCGGGGTTCCTGGCGCTGTCCCGCTACGGACGCATCCGGCTGGGGAAGGACGACGAGCGTCCGGAGTTCAGCACGGGCTCGTGGATCTCCATGCTCTTCGCGGCCGGGATGGGCATCGGGCTGCTCTTCTGGGGCGTCGCCGAGCCGCTCTCCCACCTCGCCGCCGCCCCGCTCGGCCTCGAGGAGGGCGGGACCCCGGAGGCTGCCCGGCTGGGGCTGCAGTACACGATCTTCCACTGGGGCCTGCACCCCTGGGCGATGTACGCCGTCATGGCGATGGCCCTCGCCTACGGCGTCTTCCGCAAGGGCCGGCCGAGCCTGGTCAGCTCCGCGGTCGTCCCGCTGGTGAACGAGAAGCGCACGGGCGTCCGCCGTGCCGTCGACATCCTCGCCATCTTCACCACGGTGTTCGGCGCGGCCACCTCGCTCGGTCTCGGCGCACTGCAGGTCAACAGCGGGCTGGCCGCCAACTACGGCGTCCCGCGCAACAACGGCGTGGCCGTGGCCATCATCGCCGGCCTGGCGCTGCTCTACGTCCTGTCCGCGGTCAGCGGCGTGCACAAGGGCATCAAGCTGATCAGCAACACCAACGTGGTGCTGGCCGCCCTGCTCGTGGCCTTCATCTTCGTGCTGGGCCCGACCACGCACGTCCTCAACACCATCACCGACGCCACCGGCGACTACCTGACCGCCCTCCCCGCCATGAGCCTGGCCTCGGGGGCCTGGGGCGGCCAGGAGTGGCTCGCCGGGTGGACGTTGTTCTACTGGGCGTGGTGGATGTCCTGGACGCCGTTCGTGGGGACGTTCATCGCGCGCATCTCCCGCGGCCGAACGATCCGGCAGTTCGTCACCTTCGTGATGATCATCCCGACCATGGTCAGCATCGTGTGGTTCGGCGTGCTGGGCGGCACCGCCACCCACCTCGAGCTCACCGACCAGGCCGAGCTCAGCCAGGCCCTGCTCGACGACGGCACCGAGGGTGCCCTGTTCGCCCTGCTCGGTGAGTTCCCGGTGGTCACGCTCACCGTGCTGCTGGTGATGGTGCTGATCACGCTGTTCTTCGTCAGCAGCGCCGACTCCGCCTCCATGGTCCTCGGCATGCTCTCCCAGCGGGGCACGACCTCGCCCGCCCGCGCGGTGGTCATCCTCTGGGGCATGTGCATCGCGGCCGTCGCCGCAGCACTCACCCTCGCCGGGGGGCTCCAGGTCATCCAGTCGGCCACCATCCTGGTGGCCACCCCCTTCGTGGTCGTGCTCATCGCCATCTGCGTGAACCTGGTCCGCGAGCTCCGCCAGGAGCCCTACACCTCGACGCTGGACCCGCAGGTCCGGCGAGCCGTCGTCGCCCACCTCCACGACATGCCGCACCCGAACGGAGCAGGGCCCACCTCGCCCGGGGTCCCGGTGGTCACCGACCCCGACCGTGAGCCGGCCGGTCAGCAGTAGGGCAGCGGGGAGCTGCTCGCTCTCGGGGCGTCCGGTCCGCCGGACGCCCCGAGTGCTGCGCCGTCACACCCGTCGGCCGCACGGACCGGAGGTCGGTCGGCACCGGCACATCAGCCGCCCGGCTCGGCGGGCAGGGCACCGCGGGCGACGGCCTGCACCAGCGTGTGGTGGTCCCGCTCCGTCTGGTCGGCGTAGGCGCGGGCGAAGCGGCACAGCGCCACGTCGACGTTGTCGGACTTGCCCAGGTAGCCGGCGATCATCGACGCGCCGCTGGTCCGGGCGTGCCCCTTGGCCAGCAGCCGGCCGCACACCCCCGCGTAGTCGCTCAGCGCAGCGGCGTCGAGGGAGTCGACCGCGATGGTGCCCTTCATGTTCCTGAACTGGCGGACGTAGTACTGCCGGGACCCGATCGTGGCCCAGCCCAGCAGCGGGTCGCTGACCGTCTGCAGCGCCTGCTGGTACTCCACGACCCGCTGCCCCTGGTGGGCGTGCCAGGCCGACTCGCCGTGGACGTGCTGGGCCACGACCGACCGGCGGGCCTGCTTCAGCTGCAGGAACACCACGTCGTCCGGGCTGCTGCCCTCGCACAGGGCCACGTAGGCACGCAGCCCCACGCTCCCCACCCCGACCACCTTGTGGGCGACGTCCACGACCGTGTACCCGCTGAGGACCCGTCGCCAGTGGGACGGCAGCGTGTCGACGTAGCCGTCCAGCCCATCGACCACCTCGGCGGCCTCGTCCCGGTCGAGCCGGGTGATCAACGGCGGCTCCTCGATGATCCGCCGCCCGTCCTCCCGCTCCTCGGTGAACCGCGGCAGCGCCCGGTCGCTCACCCGCTTGCGGGCCCGCCGCGAAGCGCGCCCGATCTCCTTCCGCAGCGACCGGTCCTCCACCGTGGTGTGCAGCCGCGAGACGTCCAACCGCTCGAACGACCGTGCCAGAAGCGGCTCCCCGGCCAGCCAACGCACGTGCTCCCGGTAGCGGCGTCCCATGGACGCGACCGCGTCCGCGCACTGCTCCTCGGTGGCCGAGTTCTGCCGCCCGGCGACCCAGACGCTCGCGGCCAGCCGGCGGAGGTCCCACTCCCACGCACCCGGGTGCGCCTCGTCGAAGTCGTTGAGGTCGATGACCAGGTCACGCTCCGGCGAGGCGTAGAAGCCGAAGTTGCCCAGGTGCGCGTCCCCGCAGACCACCGGCCGGATCCCGGTGGCCGGGAGACCGGCGAGGTCCGCGGCCATCACCACCGCCGTGCCCCGGAGGAAGCCGTAGGGCGAGGCGGCCATCCGGGCCACCCGCACCGGGACGAGGCGCTCCACGCGTCCGACGTGGGACTCGCGGACCTGGTCGACCACGTCGGGCCGGTCGACCGGGGCACTCCACCGCCCGAGCTCGGACCGGGGCACCTCCTTACGCAGCGACCGCCCGAGGGCGTACCGCTCCGCGCGAGGTGTGGCGGGACGCCGCAGCGATCCGTAGCCCTCGCCGTCAGCTGCCGTGAGCACCACGTGCCCACCCTGTCGCGCACCGGCCACGGGACTCCCCAGACAGTCGACGGACGGTTCTCCCCCCTCGGCGCATCCTCCTCCCCCAGCCGCTCGACCGTCAGGGCGTGGGAACCGCTGGCAGCCGCGAGGTGATCAGGTGCGGACCCGGTCGGCGTCGGTCGCCGTGAGGTAGGTCTGCAGGGTCACGTCGTCGAGGCGCAGGAGCTCCGGGGCAGGCCTGCGGTCGGCGCGGCGTGGGGGCAGGGACACCGGCACCAGGGTGATGGTCCGCAACCCGTCGCCGGCGGCGAGGAGGCGCTGCAGTGCATCGGTGATGGTGACGTAGGTGTCGAAGGACGTCAGCGGGGGCGCGAGGCGGAGGTCCTCACCAGGTGCCGGCGCGTCGCAGTGCCCTTCGCCGCCGTAGCACCCGCCGTGGCCGAAGACGGTGTAGCGGCCGGCATAGCCCCGCTCGGCCGTGCGCGGTGTGGTGGCGGTGGCGTCGGGTTCGTTGAGGAAGAGCCTGACCTCGTAGGACGTGCTCGAGTGGTCGACACCGGTGACGACCAGGTCGGCGCGGCTGAAGGGCGCCGGTGGGACGTCCCCGGGGAAGACGAGGTCGATGACACGGGTCTCGTCGTCCCGTCCGGCGCGTGCTTGGTCGAGCGTCGCCATCGCGGCCTCCTCAGCCGATGACCTGGGCGGCGTACTCGTAACCCAGGCTCGAGATGTCCAGGGTCTCGCGCACCGTCGTGGGGAACGGCGGCAGCGGTCGGTCGAGGAGCCTGACCGGTGGATCGCCGTTGCGCGGGGAGAGCTGCCAGAGGTACCACAGCCGGTCGATCATCGCATGGTGCGCCCAGAAGACCGGGTCGAAGGCCGCAGTCGGCGCTGCGGACATGGCTCCCCCGACCCAGCCGTGGACGCCGTTGTGGATGCTCTCCAGGATCCGGCTGAAGTCGGTGAAGGTCGTGGCGCGCAGCGCGCGCTGCACGGTCGGGTCCCGCGGCAGTTCGGCGGGCTCCTCCGGGTCGCGCAACGTGACCGGGCCCTCGCCCTCGCTGATGGCACCGGGGAGGTTCTCCCGCACCAGTCGCAGGTCGTCGGGGCCGAGCACGACCGGGCCGGCGCCCAGCGGGTTCGTCGGGCCGTCCGCAGTCGACCGGAACGGGGTGGGCAGGCCCCGGTCCTGCGAGACCGCCGAGGACCAGTCCCACCACGGGAGACCCACCTCGACGGTCGCGTCGCCACGCGCTCGACGCAGGGCCGCGGTGAGCGCCCGTTCGAAGTGGTACAGGTACGCCCGGTGCCACGGCAGGAAGAGCGCGGTGCCGTGTTCGCAGTAGACCGGCAGCGGCAGGCCGTGGATCCCGGCGAAGAACCCGAAGCCGCGATCGTCGGCGATCCGGTAGAGCGTCTCGAACGCCTCGCGCAGGTCGACCAGCTCGGACGGCGTCAGGTTCTCGGCGTTCTTCCGCACTCCCACGGGCACTCCTCAGCCACATCTCCCGCCCTGCGGTCATCGTCGCGGCTGGCGACCGGGGTGTCCACCACCTGTCAGGATCCGCCGGCACAGTCGTTGACCTGGCCCCAAGGGCCGGGCACACGCTGGGGTGAGGCAGTCCCGACTCGAGCGAGGAGTCCTCTCCCCCGACACCGTCGACCCGCACACCAACTACCGCAGCTACTCCTCCGCGCAGTTGCGCCAGGGCGTCACGGTGGACCTCCTCCGCCGGGCGGGGGTGCCGGTGACCGAACTGACCCGATGGGCCGACTACCCCTTCGCCGATCGACGGCAGGAGCTGGCCTTGCGCCGGGCGATGGAGGACTTCTCCCTCGACGTCGCCGAGGAGATCAGCCGCTCCGACCTCGCACGCCTGACTGTGCAGAGCACGCCGGCCGACCCCCTGCCGTGGGCAGGCGTCTCGTACGGGTTCCCGGTCCCCGCGAAGCCCAGGAACGCATCGAGGTGTTCGGTGCCCAAGCCCTCGTCCTGCCCGCTGTCGACGCCGCCTTCGAAGAAGCCATGACCGACCTCGGCCTGGCCCCAGCGACGCACCGGTGGACCGCTGTCCCCGAGGCGACCGGCCCGGCGGCTGCCCAGCAGGCAGCCATGGTGATCGCCCGCCCCTGCTCCACCGACCTGTCGGCTGCCGGACGGCGGCACGTCGCCGAACGCGTCCAGCAGCACTCCGGTGTCGCGGTCGCCGTCGTCACCGGCACCCTCCCCCGTCGGCTCGAGATCACCTTCCCAGTGGACGGCCTCGACGAGCGCACCCCGGTCCAGGAGGCTGCGCACGACTACCAGCAGCTGCTCGCCTTCGCGCACCACTGCACTCGCGAGGGCCTGACCATGATCGGGAAGTCGGCACGTCAGGTCGTCGCCGGTTCCTCGCTCAGCACACCGGCTGCGCCACCGACCACCGTCTTCGACGCCCAGCCGAACGCCTGACGGCCGTCGGCAGCTCCCTAGGAGGCGGGTGTGGCCTCCACCGTGGGCGCAGGCGCGTCGAACTGCTCGGCTGCCGGTGGTTCGTGCGTCGGCATCATCGGGCCGTCACCGGCCGGGTCGAGCACGTCCTCCTCGAACCACGCGTACCGGCCGGAGAGCACGTGCTGGGCGGCCCGGTACTGGTCTCGGTCGTCGTTGTCCCACAGCTCCGCGAACAGCCGATCGGCCCGGCGACGGGCCTGACGGCAGAACAGGTCGGCCAGTTCCGCCGCCTCCTGCCGGCGGGCGGGCTGCTCGCTGCCGATGGTGTCCGCGTACACGCAGGCGCACGACATGGCGTACAGCTCGGCGCCGATGTCGACGATCCGGCCGAGCAGGTGGCCCTTCTGCTCGAGGCGGGCCCGGTGTCGGCCCATCGCGTAGAAGGTCGAGCGGGCGAGCTTCCGGGAGTGGCGTTCGACGTAGCGCAGGTGCCTGGCCAGCTCCCCGAACTCGGCGTAGGAGCCGGGGCGCTGCCCGGCGCCGGTGGCCAGCGTGGGGAGCCACCGGGCGTAGAAGGTCCCCGCCTTCGCGGCGGCCTTGACCTTCTCGGCGGGGCGGGCGTCCCCGAGCACCAGCTCCCCCGCGACCTCGAGGTGCGCGTCGACGGCCTCGCGGGCGATCAGCAGGTGCATGATCTCCGTGGACCCCTCGAAGACCCGGTTGATGCGCATGTCCCGCAGCAGCTGCTCGGCCGGCACCGGCTTCTCGCCGCGCCGAGCGAGCGACTCGGCGGTCTCGTAGGCGCGACCGCCCCGGATCTGGACCATCTCGTCGACGGCGGTCCAGCCGAGCTCGGACGAGTACAGCTTGGCGAGGGCTGCCTCGATGCGGATGTCGTTGCGCTTGTCGTCGGCCAGGCGACTGGACACGTCCAGCACCGCCTCGAGGCCGAACGCCGTCCCCGCCAGCCAGGCGAGCTTCTGCGCGACCGGGTCGTGCTCGCCGATCGGCCGCCCCCACTGCCTCCGTTCGGCCGACCACTCGCGAGCGATCTTCAGCGAGTACGTCACCGCCGAGGAACAGAACGCCGGCAGCGACAGGCGGCCGGTGTTCAGCGTGGTGAGGGCGATCCGCAGGCCCTTGCCCTCGCCGCCGATCACGTCCTCGGTGGGGACGAAGACGTCGTCGAAGCGGGTCACCGAGTTCTCGATGCCCTTGAGCCCCATGAACTCGTTGCGGTGCTCGACCGTGATGCCCGCGCGGTCGCACGGGCACAGGAACGCGGTGATGCCGCCCCGATGGCCGTCCGACCTCGGGACGACGGCCATGACCACGACGACGTCGGCGATGGCGCCGTTGGTCGCCCACAGCTTCGTGCCGTTGATCCGGTAGCCGGTGCCGTCGTCGGTCGGGACGGCGGTCGTGCTCATCCGCGCCGGGTCCGAGCCGACGTCCGGCTCGGTGAGCAGGAACGCCGAGATGTGGTCCGTGGCGAGCCTGGGCAGCCAGTGGCGCTTCTGCTCCTCGGAGCCGAACAGCCGCAGCGGCTCGGGCAGGCCGATCGACTGGTGTGCGGAGAGCAGCGTCGAGATCGACGAGTGCCACGTGCCGGCCATGGCCAGCGCCCGGTTGTAGTACACCTGGCTCAGCCCGAGGCCCCCGTACTCCTCGGGGATCTTCATGCCGAGCGCGCCCAGCTCCCCGAGGCCCCGGAGGACGTCGTCGGGGATCTTCGCCTCGCGCTCGATCCGCTGCCGGTCGACGCGCTCGGTGAGGAACGTGCGGAGGCGCTCGAGGAACGCCTCGCCCTTCTCCACCGCGGCCACGTCGAGCTCCGGTTGCGGGTGGACGAGGTCGAGCCGGAAGTCGCCGAGGAACAGCTGCTTGCCGAACGACGGCTGGGTCCACTCGGTCTCGCGGCTGGACTCGGCGACCTGCTTCGACTGCTCGTACGACGGTTGCGACGCCATGCACCAGCATCGCCCCTGCGCCCCCCGTGAGGCAACGCCCCTCGGCGCCGTCGGTGACAGGAGCAGGGTGGCGGTGGCCGTGCCGCCGGCGCGCGGGCCCCAGCGGCAGGCTTAAGGTCGCGCGTGGACTTCGCCGACCTGAGCCGGCCGTTCGTCATCGCCCACCGCGGCGGCTCCCTGCAGGTTCCCGAGCACACGATGGAGGGCTACCGGGTCGCGGTGGGCCAGGGCTCGGCGGTCATCGAGCAGGACGTGTCGAGACTCGCCGACGGCGGTCTGGGTGTCATGCACGACGGCACCGTGGACCGCATGACCACCTCCAGCGGCAACGTCGCCCACCACACGTCGGTGACCTGGGGACAGCTCGACATCGACGCCTCGGTCACCCTCGGCGGAGGCTGGCCCGACGGGCTGCGCCCGCCGCTGTTCGAGGAGGTGCTCACCGAGTTCGGCAACCGCGTCCTCCTCTGCGCCGAGGCCAAGAGCAGTGATGCGATGGGCCCGATGATCGACGCGCTCGAACGACACGGGATCCACCCGGCGTCCGTGCTGCTCCAGTCCTTCGCCCTCGCCGACTGCCGGCTGGCGCTCTCCCGGGGCTGGCACGTCATCTGGCTCGGCAGCACCGACGTCGCCCGGGCAGCCACCGAGGGCATCGGCTGGATCGGCCCGCCGGCAGGTCGCGTCACACCGGCGGTCTGCGACGCCGCACATGCGGCGGGGATCGAGGTGGCCTGCTACACGGTGAACCGCCGCCACCAGCGGGACGCCGTCGTCGCCGCCGGCGTGGACGCGATCTTCTCCGACGACCCCCGCTACGTCGCTGGGGACGCGGGCCGCCGCACCTCGGACCTCTTCGCCCGACAGACCTGGCTGCCCGGGATGCTGCCGGACACCAGCCGCGGCCGGTTCCACCCGGACGACTCGTCCTGGGGCCTCGACGCTTGCGACACCGTCCACTCCACGCTCATGGGCTTCCTCGCACCGCCGGACCCCGAGGCGTTCACGCTGGACCTCGACGTGCGGGTGGACCAGGCGTGCCGCAGGAGCGGTGGGCTCGTCTTCCTGAGCACCGACGACCGCCCGTACCGGCCGTCGTCCCGGTCATCGCCCGGCGCCGACGGCTACCTCTTCACGCTGCGGGGGGACGGCAGCCTGGACGTCCAGCGGGTCGTCGGGGGTGTCGCCACCACGCTGGCGTCCTCGACGGGGGGAACGGCGCCGACGCCGGGCACGTACGTCCGGCTGCGGATCACGGTCACCGGCGCGGGGCTCTCCTTCGCGCGCGCCGACACCGTCGCCGAGACCCTGGCCGTGGCGGACGCCACCTGTCGTCCCGTGCCCGTCGTCCACCTCGGCAGCGCATTCGCCGCGGTCCGTTTCAGGAACGTGGTGTTCGCATGACCGACCCGTACGAGCGCCCGGGCCACGGCCCGGCCGACCCGGAGGGCTACCTCGTCGAACAGACCCCGGACGGCTACCGGTGGACGTGCCGCGCCGACGGCCGCACCGCCGGGCCGTTCCCCAGTCGCGAGGAAGCCGTGGTCTCCGCCGAGGCCGACCAGACCGCCTGAGGCACCGGGAGGCATGGGGTGTGAGTCCGCTGCCGAGCTCTCGCCGACCGTGGTCGTCGGGAGCGAGTACCTGACCGACCCGTCGTCGCGGCAGGTACGCGAGGCGATGGCCCGCCGCTGACTGGTACTGCGTCGGCGAGCGCCGTGGCGAGCCGCCACAGCCGCACGGCCAGCGGGGTGTTGCGGCCTGCAGCGGCCGCAGGTGAGATGAGCCATGGTGTGGGCTCGGGGAGACGGGCGCGGGACGCGGACCGCAGCGCCTGGCCGTCGTCCCCCGGCCAGCGACGCCGACTCGCCCCGGAAGATCTCCGCCCTCGGCTGGCGCCGCATCCTCCGGCGTGTCCGGGTGCACGTGATCAGCGATCGGCTGATGGTGCAGAGCGCAGCGGTGGCGTTCTTCGCCATCCTGTCGATCGCCCCGGTGCTGGTGACGGCGATATCGGTCTACGGCGCGGTCAACACCCCCGAGGGAGCGCTCCAGCAGCTGTCACGCGTGACCGGGATGCTCCCCACCGAACTCCGGCCGATGGTGGCCGACCAGCTCACGACGATCACCGCCGCCTCGACGCACGTGCTCACCTGGCGCGGGCTCGCCGGGCTGGTGGCCGCGCTCTGGACGGCGACGACCGCCATGACCTACCTGATCGACGGGTTGACCCTCGCCTACCACGAGACCGAGACCCGGAGCTTCTTCCGTCGCGGCGGCCTCGCGGTCCTCCTCGTCCTCGGTGGTGCTCTGGTCCTGGGCGCCCTGGTCACTGCGGCCGGCGTCGTCTCGAGATCGCTCGCCGCGGCTCCGGACTTCGTCCGCACGCTCTCGCCCGTTCTCGCCTGGCTGTGCCTGGCCGCCCTCATGACCTCGGCGCTCGCCGTGCTGTACCGGGTGGCCCCTGATCGCAAGGAGGCCCGCTGGCGGTGGACCACGGCGGGCTCGACCGTCGCGATGCTCCTGTGGTTGGCCACCACGCTCGGGTTCTTCGCCTATGTCGAGCGCCTGGGCACTTACCACACGACCTACGGGGGCCTCGCCGGGGTGGCGATCAGCATGGTCTGGCTGTGGGTGACCGTGTTCCTGATCATCGTGGGCGCGGCGATGAACGCCGAGACCGAACGCGAGACGACCCATGACTCGACGGTCGGACCGGAGCAGCCGCTGGGTGAGCGCGGGGCGGTCGTGGCCGACAGCGCACCGCCGTACCCGGACGAACGATGAAGCCCCCACCCCTGAGGACGGCGGGAACCGTCTCTCCGACCGTCGTCTCGCACCCGGTGCGTCACTCCGGTCGCCGACGAGCTACGAGCGGAGGACCGTGGGCCCGTCGTCGCCCATGGCCGCGCCAGGTCCGGAAGGAGGTCGCGTGAGACTGGTCCACCTGCTCGCCACGGGCGGCACCATCGCCAGCCGGCAGGGGCCGGACGGGCTCGCGGCGGTCACCCCCGCCGCAGAGCTGCTCGCGACGTCGGGCTCCCCCGCCGGGGTCACCGTGACGACCAGCGACCTCGGCACCGTCGCGAGCTTCGCCCCCGTGATGCCCGCCGTCCGGTCGCCCCAGAAGTGGGTGCTGCAGAGCCCGGCCCACGCCTCGTCACCCCGCCCGGTCTCAGCGCTTGCGGTGGGCGCCGCGGTGCCCCGTCCTCGGTGCGGCCAGGACCTTCCTGCGGACGGCGCCGGCAGCCTCGGCGACGAGCTCCTCGAACGGGCCTCGGGCGTGGTGGCGGCTCCAGAGGAGGGCGAACGCCACCAGCAGCGCGACCTGCACCAGGAAGCCGGTCGGTCCACCGGGGACGGCAGGCGCGCTGAGCATCACCAGGTGCATGCAGTAGAGGGTCAGCGTCATGCTCCCCGCGGCGGCC
>NZ_JAAKGN010000104.1:0-17030 GCF_011039295.1 Modestobacter sp. KNN46-3
CCGGACGCGGTCTCCTCCCGAGCCGTGGTCGGCTTGGTCATCGACGGTGCCAAGGTCAGCGGTACCTCGGTCACCGAGGCGAGGCCGGACGTCGATGCGGCCTTCGGGGTGGGTCCCGACCACGGCTTCCGGGTGTCCGCCCTGCTGGCCCACGGCGTGCACGACGTGTGCGTGTTCGTGGAGAACAGTGCCGGGCCGGGGTCGGCGGTGCGTCTCGGGTGCGCAGAGGTCAACTTCACCAACCGGGCCCCCGTCTTCTCGGTGGACCAGTTCGCCGAGCAAGCAGACGGCACCGTGCGGATCAGCGGGTGGGCCTTCGACCCCGACGGCTCACCTCCGGAGCTGCAGCTGTACGACAACGACCGGGGTCGCGCGTACGCGACGACGGTCGCGCGTCCGGACGTACACGCCGCCTTCCCGGCTGCCGGGCCGACGGCGGGTTTCGCGATCACGGTCGGACCGCTGACCGGGGGGCACCGGTTGTGCCTCTTCGTGGCCGACACCGTGGCCGCGGGCAACAACGTCTTCGACGGTTGCCGTGACGTCAGGTACCGGGAGCCGTTGGGCTCGCTGGACAACGTGGTGGAGACCACCACCGGCGAGCTGCGGGTGACCGGCTGGGCGATGGACGAGAGCTCGGCGCAGACCGCGCTGGACGTCCACGTCTACGTGAACGGCCGGGGGACGGCGATCGGTGCCGGCGGCTCCCGACCGGACATCGGGAGGGCGTTCCCCGGCGCGGGTGACGCGCACGGCTTCGACGCCACCCTCCCCGCCGGCGCAGGCTCGAACCGGGTGTGCGCCTTCGCGATCAACGTCGGGATCGGCGGGGTGAACCCCCTGCTGGGATGCCGGACGGTCTCCACGGAGTACGTGGCCCCGGACGGAGTGGTCGACGCCTATGCCCCCGTGGGCGACGGGCGGCTGCGGGTCAGTGGCTGGGCCGTGGACCGCAGCGTCCCGTCGGCTCCGGTCGGCGTGCACTTCTACGTCGACGGGCAGTACCAGCGCGCGGTGCAGGCCACCAACTCCCGCCCGGACATCGCCTCGGCGTTCCCCGGGGCGGGTCCGCAGCACGGCTTCAGCGAGATCTTCGACCTCACTCCCGGGCAGCACTCGGTCTGCGTGTTCGCGATCAACCTGGGGACCGCCGGCACCAACCCGCTGATGGGCTGCCGGACGGTGACGGTCCACGACCGGTCGCCCGTGGGATCGGTGGACTCCATCGGAGCCGTTGGTGCAGGGCAGCTGCGGGTGTCCGGGTGGGCGTTCGACCCGGATGCGCCGACCAGGAGCACGACGGTGCAGGTCTCCGTGGACGGCGTGGACCAGGGCAGCTTCGCCGCCGACGCGTCCCGGCCCGACGTCGGTCGGGTGTACCCGGAGGCCGGCGCCGCGCACGGCTTCTCGATCGACCTGGCAGTTCCCTCCGGCCTGCGCGAGGTCTGCGTCTCGGCCCGGTCCACGGACATCAGGACGACCCCGACCCTCATGCGGTGTGCGCAGGTCACCGTGTGATCGGCCCAGTCACTGACTGTAAGTAATCAATCAAACACCTCAAGGTACGAACGCCCGGCGCGGCGGCTCGTGCCGAAGCGGGGGTGCCCTGCACCCTCAACTGCGGTCGTCCGTCGGGCGGCCGCGTCACGGAGCGGCGAAGGGCATCGGGATGACGACGACGACGAGGCGACGGGGCGTGTTCCTCCTGGTGGGTGCGGTGCTGGCCGCCGCGGTGGTGGCCGTGGCCCTCTCCGCAGGCAGGGCGGACCCCGCCCCGGCCGCGAGCCGGCCGACGGCCGCCGCCCCGACGGAGTCCGCACCCACGGCGTCCGCACCCACGGAGGACCCCGACCCGGCCGCGGGTGCGGACGCCGGCACGACACCAGTGGCGCCGATCAGTGCCACTCCGACCACCCCGGCGAGCAACGCGCCGGAGCTCACGACGGCCGTGGTCGGGCTGGCCTACGCCGACTGGGCCGTCGCCGAAGGCCGGGTGGAGGCCGCCGGGTTCGTCGCTGGTGTGATCGAGTCCGGTGGCACGTGCACCCTGGAGCTCGTCCGCGGCGCCGCGGAGGTCACCGGCACGAGCACCGGCGAGGCCGATGCGACGACGACCAACTGTGGCCTCATCACGATCCCCGGGGACGGGCTCGAGGCAGGGGAGTGGCAGGCCACGCTCTCGTACGAGTCGCAGACCACGCGCGGCTCCTCGGAGCCCATGCCGGTCGAGGTGCCGACCCGATGAGCAGGCTGGTGCGCCGGGTCGTGGTGGCGCTCGCCGTCCTGGTGACGGCAGGGTCACTGCTCACGCTGCAGGGGACGCGACCGGACGACCTGTGGCCGTTCGACCGGGTGGCGGACCTGAGCCAGTTCGACGCGGGCAACATCATCAGCGACGAGGTCTTCTTCGCCGGCTACGCGATGTCGGCGGGGGACGTGCAGACCTTCCTCAACGCCAAGGTCGGGGACTGCAAGCCGGGAGCCGATGGCTCGCCGTGCCTGAAGGACTACCGGCAGGACACGAACAACCGGCCGGCGGACGTCTACTGCAACGGCTACGCCGGCGCGCCCGGGGAGTCGGCGGCGACGATCATCGCCAAGACGGCGATCTCCTGCAGCATCAACCCCAAGGTGCTGCTCGTCATGCTGCAGAAGGAGCAGGGGCTGGTGCTCGGCTCCGGCTCGGGCCTCACCGCCACCCGTTACAAGAAGGCCATGGGCTTCGCCTGCCCGGACACGGCCCCGTGCGACGAGGCCTACTTCGGCTTCCACAACCAGGTGTACAGCGCCGCGCGGCAGTACCAGCGGTACACGGCGAACGCCGCCAACTACGCCTACCGAGCCGGTCGGACGGTGAACGTGCTGTGGAGCCCGAACACCAACTGCGGATCCGGTCCGGTCACCATCGCCAACCAGGCGACGGCGAACCTCTACATCTACACCCCGTACCAGCCCAACGCTGCCGCGCTGCGTGCCGGGTACGGCACCGGCGACGGCTGCTCCGCCTACGGCAACCGCAACTTCTGGCTGTACTTCACCGACTGGTTCGGGTCCACCCAGAGTGACGCGATCGCCGCCGCGACCCCCAAGGGGATCGCCGACACCCTCTCGCTCACGGCCACGGGCTTCACCGCCAAGGGGTGGGCCTTCGACCCGGACGCACCCCACTCGCCGGTCACGGTGCGCGCGACGGTGGACGGCGCGACGGTGGCCTCGACCTCGGCCGGTGGATCACGCCCGGACGTGGGCTCGGTGCACGGCGTGGGGCCGAACCACGGGTTCGAGGTGTCCGGGCTGCTCAGCTACGGCACCCACCAGGTCTGCCTGATCGCGGACAACCTCGCCGGTCAGGGGATGAACTTCCAGTTCGGTTGCCGTCCGGTCACCTTCACCGACCGCGCTCCGGAGATGTCCCTGGACGTTCTGGCCGAGCAGCCCGACGGCTCGGTCCTGCTGTCGGGGTGGGTCTACGACCCCGACGGGAACCCGCCTCAGGTCCACGTCTACACGAACGGGCGCGGCGTGGCCCACACCCCGAACGTCCCCCGGCCGGACGTCCAGGCCGCGTTCCCGGCGGCGGGACCGGCCGCCGGGTTCCGGATCACCGTGGGTCCGCTCTCGGGCAAGACGGACCTGTGCGTCTTCGCCGTGGACGGCGTCGCCCCGGGGAACAACCGCATCGCCGCCTGCCGGGACTACGCCTATCGCGCACCCGTCGGGTCGGTCGACTCCATCGCCGAGACCGTGGACGGGAAGATCCGCATCCAGGGGTGGGCGCTGGACGAGAGCATGCCCGAGGCGCCGATCCAGGTGCACGCCTACGTCAACGGACGGGGGGTGGCCATCGACGCCACCGGGACGCGGGAGGACATCGGTCGGGCGTACCCGGGAGCGGGGAAGGCGCACGGCTTCGACGGGACGCTCCCCTCGTCCCCGGGACGCAACCAGATCTGCGTGTTCGGGATCAACATCGGTGTCGCCGGGACCAACCCGGTGATCGATTGCACCGCGACCGACCTGCAGTACAAGGCGCCGCAAGGTGTGGTGGACGCCGTTGCCCCGGTGGGTGACGGGCGGGTCCGCGTCGGGGGCTGGGTCTTCGACCCCAGCGTCCCGACCGCGCCGGCGAACGTCCACATCTACGTCGACGGCCGCTACCACGGTGCGTTCACGGCCGACGGGCACCGGCCGGACATCGCCGCAGCGTTCCCCGGGGTCGGGGCAGCGCACGGCTTCAACACGTACCTCGACATCGGTACGGGGCGGCACAAGGTCTGCACCTTCGCCATCAACCTCGGTCTCGCCGGGACCAACCCCCTCCTCGACTGCTCCGAGGTGACGGTCACCGACCGCATGCCCATGGGATCGGTGGACTCCGTCGCGGTCGGCGCGCCCGGTGAGGTCGCGATCCAGGGTTGGACGTTCGATCCGGACGCGCCGACCCAGACCGTGCAGGTGCGGGTGGCCATCGACGGCGTCGACCAGGGGGTGTTCCCCGCCGCTGGCTCCCGCCCGGACGTGGGACGGGTGCACCCCGAGGCCGGGGCTGCGCACGGGTTCGCGATCAGGCTGCCGCTGGCAGCCGGCCCGCACGAGGTCTGTGTCTCCGCACACTCCACCGGGGTGGGCGGGACGCCCACGGTCCTCCGGTGCGTCCGGTTGACCGCCTGACGCGCGAGCTGCGCGCCGGAGGACCTGGCTCACGCCGGGGAGGTCCGCCCGGCTCGTCCTGATCGTGCAGGTGCCCGATGCCCGCTCCCCGCCGTCGGCGGGGGGCGGGCATCGCGCTTCCCGGGACCCGCCCCTCCTGCTCGTCCCCGACGGTCAGGCGCAGCAGACCGCGGTCCGGGCCGGGGTGGGCCCTGGTTCCACCGGGCCGGCGCTGAGAGCGCCGGGCGGCGGGCCGGCGCCCTGGTGCCGGGGAACACCTCCGGGGAACACCTCCGTGACCCACCGCCGGCGGTGCCCTGGTCGCCAGGCTGCACACGAGGCTGACGACGGGCTCAACGCTGCGGACCGACGCCGCACGGGGGACGCCCGGTCCTGCACGGCGGTCCGGAACGCGAAGAGACCTCCGCGGAACACCCGTGCTGGGTGCTCCGCGGAGGTCTCCGCAGGGGACAGGCGTCCGATCTCCGTCGCTGGCGGACAGGGCTCAGGACCCTGCCGTCGGCGTCAGGTGAGCATCGTGTGGGCCATCCCGGCGGCCGACGCGACGGCCACGGCAGCGAAGGCCACGCGAGCCGGCTTGGGGCGGATCATCGTCAGCCCGATGGCGAGCGCGGCCGGGACGAGCGACAGGCCGTACCGGGAGGTGATCAGGACGAAGATGTTGACCGCTTCGTAGTTCACGATGATCAGCAGCATCGGGACGAACAGCGCCGTGCCGCCCAGGGCGAACGCCAGCGCGCGGACCTGGCTGCCCCGTGCGGCCATCACGGCGCCGAGGATCGTCAGGGTGATCAACCCGTAGTCGGTCAGCACCGCGACGAGCCGGGCCGTGTCCCCGGTCAGGGTCGTGTCGTAGAACTCCGGGTTGATCGGCGTGAAGAACGCGTCCATGGAGCTGATCAGCCACATCGGCTCGAAACTGGGGGCGAAGAACGACTGGTTCTGCGGGACCAGCAGCGGGTCCATGGTCTGCAGCTGGGCCTGGACGACGGTCCAGGCCAGCCCCACGACGGCGGAGGTGACCCCGAGGGCGACGATGGCCAGCAGGGGCCTGCGGGACGGCAGCCACTCCCTCCAGGAACGGGGGTTCGTGCCCTGCCAGTGTCGGGCGAGGACGAACAACGCGACCGCGATGACCATCGTCACGTTGGTCGACTTGATGGCCACGGCGACGGCCGCGATCAGCACCAGCCACCGGAGTCCGAGCAGGCCCCGGTCCCATCTCAGCGCGGCCAGGGTCAGCGCCGCGCCGGCCGGCAGGGCCGTGACGTCGTTGTTGACGATGGTGAAGGTCTGCAGGATCACCGGCGAGGCGGCCAGGACCAGGATGCCGGCCGCGCCGACCCACTTGTGCACGCCCAGCTCACGGAAGAGCCGCCACGCGATCCCCACGAACAGTGCCCACCACAGGACGGAGGAGAAGCGCATGACGTTGACCAGGTCGCCGTCGACGCCCAGTGCGCTGCCCGCGAGCGCGGCGACCGCCGGGGTGACGTAGTAGAACGGCGCGTGGATGTAGGCGGTGTCGTAACCACCGCCGGGCATCCGGCTCAGGTCGTACGGACCTCCGCACGGCATGCCGAGGGGAGCCGCCGTGTCGATCCACCGGCAGGCCAGGATGTCCTGTCCCTCCTCGGTGAAGGTGTCCCCGGCTCCGACGGCGTTCCCGTCCAGCAGGTGCAGGACGTAGTCGATGTGCTGGATCTCGTCCACGGGCGACAGTGGGTTGTAGATCGCGATGTGGAGGACGAACAGGGCGGAGGTGACCACCAGCGCGCCCCACCAGGCGATCGAGTTCCTCGCGCGGGCGAGGAACCGGCCCCCGGTCCTGGCGGCGTGGGACCCGGTCGAGGTCGTCGAGCCGGGGCCGGTCTCTTCGGCGAGCACGTCGTGCTGGTGCCCCGCCTCGGCTCTGCCATCTATCTCAGTGCTCGTCATGACCCTTTTCCATCGTCCGGCGGGGTGTGGCGCAGGGGCGCGGTCCGGCGTGCGCGCCGAGGCCGGCGGTGTCGCTGCGGCCCGGCGAATGTAATCAGCTCCGGCCGGGCATTTGGGGCCACGAGCCCGGGACCGTGCCGTCCGGCGCCACAGCAGTCTCGCGCGGCGCTGTGACCTCACCGGCCGCACCGGGTGCTGGCCACCGAGGTCCGGGTGCGCTTTCCTCAGGGTCTTGCCCCCGGGTCCTGCCTCGACCGCCGGACGGTCGATGGCGCCAGAGCGGGTAGCCTGCTCGCCGTCGTCGCGGCTGTGTGCCACGTCCCGGTGAGTGACGCTTCCAAGCCCTCCTCCCTCAAGACAGAGGTCGCAATGCCCCCCACCGTTCCCTCCGTAGCCGTCGAGACCGCCACGCCGATCCGGCAGGCACGTCCGGACGCGGTGTCGGGGAGCCCGACGCTGCTCCGGGACGTCGGTTCCGGCTACCGGGACGGCGCCGAGGAGGCGCTGCTGGAGCTGGTGCGCGGCAGCGAGGACCGTGGGTCCCTCAACGAGGAGCTCCACTCCCGGGCGGTCGGCTGGGCCGAGCGCTACCACCTGGACCGCCAGCGGGCGAACGTGCTGCGGGCGTTCGAGGTCGGGTCGGCCACCCGGGTGCTCGAGGTGGGTGCCGGGTGCGGCGCCATGAGCCGTTACCTGGCCGAGGAGTGCGCCGTCGTGGACGCCCTCGAGCCGGTGCCGGCGCGCGCGGCCGTGGCCGCCGCGCGGCTGGCCGACCGCCCCGGGGCCCGGGTCTTCACCGGTGAGCTCGCGGACCTGCCGGACGAGCCCTCCTACGACCTGGTGGTCGTCATCGGCGTGCTGGAGTACGTGGGCGGCGGAACGGCCGAGGAGGCCCCCTACCTGGCGTTCCTCGACGAGATCCGTCGCCGGCTGCTGCCCGGAGGGCGGCTGCTGCTGGCCATCGAGAACAAGCTCGGTGTCAAGTACCTGGCAGGTTCACCCGAGGACCACAGCGACCGGGCCTACGACTCGCTGGAGGACTACCCGGTCGGCTCCCCGGCGCGGACCTTCGACCGGGCGGCGCTGGGCAGCCTGTTCCAGCGCGCCGGCATGGACCCCACCTTCTTCAGTGCGTTCCCCGACTACAAGCTCACCCGCGCCGTGATCGCCGACGAGCTCATGGTCCACCCCTCGGGGCTGGCCGGTCGCCTGCCGCGTTTCCCGAGCCCCGACTGGCAGACCGCCCGGGACTTCGGCCCGAGCGAGGAGCTGCTGTGGCGCACCCTGGTCTCGGCCGGCCAGGGCAAGGAGCACGGCAACTCGTTCGTCGTCGTCGGCACCCCTGACGGCAGCCAGCAGGACCTCTGGCCGACCGACCGGCGGGCCGCCTTCTACACGACGGAGCGGCGTCCCGGGCGGGCCACCGAGAGCGTCGTCCGTCAGGACGGGACGGGCCTGGTGCTCGAGCGCAGCGTGCTCGGGGACCGACGCGAATCGGCTGGACCTGCGCACCGCGTCAACTCCGGCCCGATCCTGCCCGGCAGCTCGCTCGTCGACGAGATCGCCAAGGGCGACGTGGAGTTCACCCGCCGTGCGCTGACCGAGTGGCGCGAGCTGGTGGAGGCCTCGGCCGCGGAGCCCGACGGGGTGGCCGTCGACCTCGTCCCGCACAACCTGCTGGTCGACGAGGACGGCGGGCTGGTCCACATCGACGACGAGTGGCGCAGCACGGAGTGGACTGTCGACGACGTCGTCGCACGAGGCCTCATCTGGTTGTGCGAGCGGCTGTCCACCGTGCCGACCCCGTGGCAGACCCGGCCGTCCCGGCGGGCCCTGCTGGACGAGTTGGGCGCGCTGGTCGACGTGCACCTCGACGACGAGCGGCTGTCCCGGACCCTGCACCGCGAGGCCGTGCTGCAGACCGAGCTCCTGCGCTGTGGCCGCGACGACGAGGCCTTCGCAGCGGAGGTCGAGCGCACCGAGGGTGAGCTCAAGGGGCTGCTGGACCACCCCATGTCACCGCTGCGCCCCAAGCTCGGCCCGCTCATCGCCGAGCGGGACCACGCGCGGGCCGAGGTGGCGCAGCTGCGTTCGGAGGCCGAGCAGGCCCGGCAGCTCGAGGCGCAGCTGCACGACGAGGTGGCGCGCACCCATGCCGCGCTCGAGGTGACGGTGCAGGAGCTGACCGGGATCAAGGAGTCGGGCGGGTACCGCGCCCTGTCTCGTGGCCGGGTCATCGCCGGCCGGGTGGTACCCCGTGGCTCGGTCCGGCGCTCGGTCCTCGGCGGTGTCCTGGACGCCGTCCGCCGCCGGGTCCGGTGACCCCTGGGGCCGGCCGTGACCACCGGGGTCACTGGGACGGCTCCCCTCGGCGCGTCGCTCGAGACGGCCGTTCCGCCAGGTACTGAGAGGTAAGGTTCCGTCACGATGCGAGAACAACAGTCATGAGCGTCGTGAGTGACCTCAAGGACTCCCGAGGGCTCCTGGTCAACCTGACCCTCCGCGAGGTCCGGGGCAAGTACAAGCGCACCCTGCTCGGTCAGGGGTGGTCGCTCCTCAACCCGATCGCGACCCTGCTGATCTACACCCTGGTCTTCGGGTTCGTGCTCCGCGTGCCGGTGCCCGTGGGCGAGGACAGCGGCCTGCAGGTGTTCGTCCTCTTCCTGGCCTGTGCCCTGCTGCCGTGGAACTTCTTCAACAACGCGGTGAGCAGTGGCATGGGCTCGCTCATCGCCAACGCCAACCTGCTGCGCAAGGTCTTCTTCTGGCGGCCGACGCTGGTGGTCGCGACGGTCCTGTCGTTGAACGTCACCTTCGCCATCGAGCTGGGCGTGCTGGTGGTGCTGCTGCTGGTCTTCGGCAGCATGCCGCTGCCGTGGATCCCGTTGCTGGTCGTCGTCGTCGTCCTGCTGACGGCCTTCGCCCTCGGCATCGCGCTGCTGCTGTCGATCGCCAACGTCTACTTCCGGGACACCCAGCACTTCGTCACCATCGGCATGCAGCTGTGGTTCTACGCGACGCCGATCGTCTACCCGTACCAGCTCATCCAGGACCAGGCCGCCCGCATGCGGGCGGCCGGGAACGACTTCCCGCTGGAGACGATCTACCGCCTCAACCCGCTGGAGCGGTTCGTGAGCGTCTTCCGGGCCATGCTCTACGACAACGTCATGCCGTACTGGGGAGACCTGCTCTTCTGCCTCGTGGCGGCAGTCGGCTCCCTGGTGATCGGCATCGTGGTGTTCAACCGGAGTCAGCACCGCCTCGTGGAGGAACTGTGAGCAGCACCCCGGCCGTCGTGGTAGACGAGGTCTCGAAGCGGTTCCGGCTGTACAAGGAGCGCAACCAGTCCCTCAAGGCGGCCCTCATGCGCGGGGGCCGGGCGAGCTACGACGAGTACTGGGCGCTGCGCGGCGTCTCCTTCGAGATCCCGCAGGGCTCGACCTTCGCGCTGATCGGCGAGAACGGGTCGGGCAAGTCGACCCTGCTCAAGTGCATCGCCCGGATCCTGGAGCCGGAGAAGGGGGACATCCGCACCCAGGGCACGGTCGCCGCCCTGCTGGAGCTGGGGTCGGGCTTCCACCCCGAGTTGTCCGGTCGGGAGAACGTCTTCCTCAACGGCTCGATCCTGGGCATGACCAAGCGTGAGCTGGAGCGCAAGTTCGACGAGATCGTCGACTTCGCCGGCATCGAGGCCTTCATCGACCAGCCGGTCAAGAACTACTCCTCGGGCATGTACATGCGCCTGGGCTTCTCCGTGGCGATCAACGTCGACCCGGACGTGCTCCTGGTCGACGAGGTGCTCGCCGTCGGCGACGCCGCCTTCCAGGAGAAGTGCATGGAGAAGTTCGTCGACTTCCGCCGCGCGGGCAAGACGGTGGTCATCGTCAGCCACGCGATGGGGTCCATGCGGACGCTGTGCGACCAGGCCGCGTGGCTCGACCGCGGCTCTCTCGTGGAGGTCGGCCGGGCGGACCAGATCGTCGACCGCTACGTCGACAAGAGCCACGAGAAGGAGGTCGCCCCCTCGTCCTCGGCCACGCCGGCGTCGTCGGACGGCGCCACTCCCGACGGCGCACCGGTCAAGACGCGGATCGGGTCCGGCGAGGCGATCCTGACGGACGTCACCGTCCTGGACGCCCAGGGACTGCCGGCCAACCGGTTCCGGACCGGCGAGCAGGCCACCATCCGGATCTCCTACGAGTGCTCGGAGCGAGTCGAGCGGCCGGCCTTCGCGCTGGCGCTGGACACCGTCGACGGCATGCGCATCTGGGCGCACCACACCCGCGACGGCGGGCTGGACATCGCCTACATCGAGGGGTCGGGCCACATCGACCTCGCGATCCCCAGCCTCACCCTGCAGCCCTACACGTTCGACCTCAGCGCCCGCATCCTGGACCACACGCTCACCCACACCTACGACTTCCTGCGCCACTGCTACCGGTTCGTCGTCGAGACCGGTGAGCTGCGCGAGTCCGGTGGAGTGGTCGCGCTCGGTGGTCGTTGGAACGCGGATCTTCCCTCAATCGCCTCGGAGGCCACCGTCTGATGCCCACCGAACCGCTGGTCTCGGTCGTCCTCGTCAACTACAAGGGCGCCGAGGACACCATCACCTGTCTGCGGTCCCTCGGCGAGCTGGACTGGCCCGCGGACCAGCTCGAGCTGATCGTCGTGGACAACGACTCCGGGGGCGACGACGTCGACCGGATCCGTCGCGAGGTGCCCGGGGCCGTCGTCATCGAGGCGGGTGAGAACAGCGGCTTCGCCGGCGGGTGCAACACCGGCGTCCGCCATGCCCGCGGTGAGGTCGTCGGTTTCATCAACAACGACGCCCGCCCCGACCCGCAGTGGGTGCGCGCCGCCGTCGACGTCCTCCAGCGAGACCGCTCGGTCGCCTCGGTCGCCAGCAAGGTGCTGGACTGGGAGGGCACCCACATCGACTACGTCGACGGGTCCCTCACCTGGTTCGGCATGGGCTACAAGCGCGAGGTCGAACGGCCCGACAGCGGCGAGTGGGAGACCCCGCGGGACGTGCTCTTCGGCACGGGCGCGGCGATGTTCGTCCGCAAGGACGTCTACGAGACCGTCGGCGGTTTCGACGAGCGCTTCTTCATGTTCTACGAGGACGTCGACCTGGGCTGGCGGCTGAACCTGCTGGGCTGGCGGGTGCGCTACGTGCCCGACTCGATCGCCTTCCACAAGCACCACGCGTCGATGAACAAGTTCGGCAGCTACCGGGAGACGTTCCTGCTGGAGCGCAACGCGCTGTTCAGCATGATCAAGAACTACGGGGACGACGCCCTGTCGCGCACGTTGGCGCCGGCGCTCATGCTGGCCATCAGCCGGGCCGCCGAGCGGGGCGAGATCGACCCGGGCGCCCTGGACCTGAAGCGTTCACCCGGCGGCGACGACATCGGCGAGATGAGCGTCCCCAAGGTCACCATGGCCGGGGTGCTGGCCATCGCCGACGCCGCCACGGACGTGGCCGGGCTGTGGGCGGACCGGGCGCGGCTGCAGGAGCAGCGCACCCGCAACGACCTGGAGCTCGCGCCGCTGTTCCGCCAGGCCATCGAGCCGGCGTTCCCGCTGGCGCGCTACCTCAAGGCGCACGGTGAGCTCGTCGAGTCCTTCGGCATCGCCGACCTCTTCGCCACCCGGCGGCGCATCCTGGTGATCACCGGCGACCCGCTGGCGGCCAAGATGGCCGGCCCGGCGATGCGCGCCTGGGCGATCGCCGAGCACCTCTCCGACGAGCACGACGTCCGCCTGGTCTCGACCAGCGGGGCGAGCATCTCCGACCCGCGCTTCCAGGTCTCCGCAGTGGGGGTGCCCGACCAGCTCAAGCCGCACGAAGCGTGGGCCGACATCATCGTCTTCCAGGGCTTCGCCATGGCCGCGGCGCCCTGGCTGGTCCGCTCGCAGAAGATCATCGTCTGCGACATCTACGACCCGATGCACCTCGAGCAGCTGGAGCAGACCCGCGGGCAGGAGGGCGGCCAGCGCACGCGCGACGTCGCCAACACGACCACGGTGCTGAACCAGCAGCTCAGCCGCGGTGACTTCTTCCTCTGCGCGAGCGAGAAGCAGCGGCACTTCTGGCTGGGGCAGATGGCCGCCGTCGGCCGGCTCAACCCGGCGACCTACGACGCGGACTCCTCGATGAGCAAGCTGCTCGCCGTCGTCCCCTTCGGGCTGAGCTCGGTGGCCCCTCGCCGCACCCGTCCGGCGATCAAGGGCGTCGTCCCCGGCATCGCCGAGACCGACAAGGTCGTGCTGTGGGCCGGCGGCGTCTACAACTGGTTCGACCCGCTGACCCTGGTCCGGGCGATCGACCAGCTGCGCCAGCGCCGCCCCGATGTGCGGATGTTCTTCCTGGGCATGCGCAACCCCAACCCGCACGTGCCCGAGATGCGCATGGCCGCGGCGACCCGAGAGCTCTCCGACTCCCTGGGCCTCACCGGCAAGCACGTGTTCTTCAACGAGGAGTGGGTCGACTTCCGGGACCGGGAGAACTACCTCCTGGACGCGGACGTCGGCGTGTCCACGCACTTCGAGCACGTGGAGACCACGTTCTCCTTCCGGACCCGGATGCTGGACTACCTGTGGGCACAGCTGCCCATCGTGGCCACCGGCGGCGACACGTTCGGCGATCTGATCTCGGCACAGGGGCTCGGTGTGACGGTGCCCGAGCAGGACGTCGACGCGCTGGCTGCCGGGCTGGAGCGGACGCTCTACGACGAGCCGTTCGCCGCTGCCTGCCGGGACGCGGTCGACCGGGTCCGCAACGACTACGCGTGGGAGCGGGCGCTCAGCCCGCTGCTGGAGTTCTGCCGCGCCCCGCGTCGGGCGCCCGACCTCGCCGGCGCGAACGGCAAGGACCTCGAGGCGGTCGTCCAGGGGCGGCTCATCGACACGTCGTACGAGCCGAACCTGCGTGGCGACCTCGGGTTGATCCGGGAGTACCTGCAGCAGGGCGGACCGCGTGAGCTGGGTCGTCGGGTCGCCGGGCGGGTCCGCAAGAACGTCCGCGACGGGGTCGCCCGCTTCCGGTGACGCCTGCTGCCGGTGACGCCTGGCCGGCCGGGTGCCCTCAGTCGGCGACGAGGTGGGTCGCGGTCTGCGCTCGCGGGACGAGCGCGGACCGGCCCGCCGCCCGGCGCACCCGCACGGCGCTGGGGAGCAACCGCAGGTAGGAGCCGAGCGCCCGCAGCCGGGTGACCGTCATCGCCGCGGCGGGCCCTTGGCGCAGGGTCAGGTGCAGCACGGTCACCGGGTACCGCAGGGCCGCCCGGACGGCCAGCCGGCCGGGGGCGTTCCGCGTCAGCACCAGGAGCCGGTTCCGGTCGTCGTGGAAGCGGAACAGCGCCGACCTGACGTCGCTGCTGGCAGCGTGTTCGTGCCGGACGACCGCCGTCGGCTCGTACCGGATCGTCCACCCGGCCGTGCGGAGCCGCCACGACAGGTCGGTGTCCTCGTAGTACAGGAACAGCCGGGGCTCGAAGTCGCCGACCTCGGCCAGCGCGGCGGCGCGCAGCAACACCGCTGCCCCGCAGAAGGCGAAGACCTCGGCAGGGGGTTCCCGTCCCTCGTCCGGCTGCAACCACCCGCGGTCCCGGCCGTAGCCCGACCGGGTCACCTCGTTGCCGGTGGAGTTGATCAGGTCGACGTCGCCGTCCGGGGTCGGGCGGTAGGTGCCCGTCGGTGCCACCACGTCGCCCTCGGCGGCCGGGGCGCCGGGCGGCAACCGGCGGAAGCGCGGGCGGAGCAGCACCTTGCCGGTCACGGCAGCCACCCGCTCGGCCCCGGGCGCCTCGATCGCCCGCAGCAGCGCCGACAGGAACCCCGGCTCGGGGACCGCGTCGTTGTTCAGCAGCACCGCGTACGGGGTCGACACCTCCGCCAGGGCGCGGTGCGCACCTCCCGCGAAACCGGTGTTGTACGGCGCGGTCAGGACCCGGACGTCGGGGTGGTGCCGGGCCAGGTGCTCGACGGTCCCGTCGGTGGAGGCGTTGTCGAGCACCACCACGTCGAAACGGTGCCGACCCAGATCCTGCCGGGCCACGCCGGCGAGGCAGTCGTCGAGGAGGTGCCGACCGTTCCAGCTGACGATCACGACGGTGAGCACGGGACGCCGCGGGGTGTCGTTCACCCGACGGCCCGTCGGTAGGCGTCGACGGTCGCCTCGGCGCAGGCCCGCCACGTGTGCTGTCGTGCCCAGGCCGCAGCCTCGGCCCGGCGTGGTCCATCCGAGGGCGCAGCGGTGGTGAGCGCCTCGGCCCAGCCGTCCACGTCCGTCGGGGCGACCAGGGTGGCGTGCCCGCCGGCGACCTCCCGGTGTGCCGGGACGTCGCTGGCGACCACCGCGGTGCCGGCGGCCATGGCCTCCAGCAGCGGCAACCCGAAGCCCTCGTAGTGGGACGGCAGGAGCACGGCCCGGGCCCGGGCGACCACACCGTGCAGCTCGGACTGGCTCAGCCAGCCGGTCACGTGCACTCCGGCGCCCTGCTCGGCCTCCGGCCCCCAGCCGGCCGGCCCGGCGAGCACCAGGTCGGGGACCGTGCCCTCCGCGCGCGCCCGCCGGTGTGCATCGAGCAGGGTGCTGAGGTTCTTCCGCGGCTCGCGTGCCCCGACGAAGAGCAGGAACTCGTCCGGCAGGCCCCGGGCCGCCAGCCACGCATCGTCGACCGGGTGGGCCCCGGACCAGGCCGGGTCCACCCCGAGCGGGGTCACGACGACCCGGTCCTCCGGCAGGGAGTAGGCCGCGGTCACCTCGTCGGCGACCGCCCGGGTCGGGGTGACGACCACGGTGCCCGGCCGGTCCAGCGCGCGGGGCACCAGGTCCCGGTAGCGCAGCACCGCGTCGGTCACCCACTCGGGGAAACGGAGGTAGGTCAGGTCGTGCACGGTCACGACCGACGCCGTGCGCAGCGCCGGCGGCGCGACGAAGTTGGTGGCGTGGAAGACGTCGACCCTGCCGCTGAACGCCTCGACCGGCGGGAGAGGGGCCCGCGTCCAGGCGGCCTGCAGCGCTCGGGCGGGCACCGGCAGATGCCGCCACTGCACCGCCGGGGGCAGTTCGGCCGGACGCCGCCCGCCACGCAGCGTGAACGGCACGGCCCGCAGGTCCAGGCCGGGCAGTTCCGCCAACCCGGACGTGAGGCCGCGGACGTATGTGCCGACCCCGGTGCTACGGCCGAGCAGCGGGGTGGCGTCGAGGGCGATCTTCATCCGGCGACATGGTCTCACGGGGCGGGGCCCCGCGGGCCGGGGCGGCCGGCTCCCGTGCCGGGACCTAGGGTCGGGGCCGTGGAGGTGGCCGTCGTCCTGGAACAGTGCTTGAGCCCTGTCCCCGGCGGAACCGGCCGGTACTCCGCGGAACTGGCCCGCTCGCTGGTGCGCCCGCCGGGCATCGACGTCCGTGGCTGGGTCGCCTGGCACCGGCACACCACCGCTGCGCAGGTCCCGGGTGTCCGGGGACCGCGACGGCTCCCCCTGGCCCGGCGTCCCCTGGTCGCGGCATGGGAGCGGGGCGTCGGGCCCGCTCCGCGACGTGCGGACCTGGTCCACGCGCCGACCCTCCTGTTCCCGCCGCGGCGCGGTCGCCCGCTCGTGGTGACCATCCACGACGCCGTCCCCTGGACGCACCCCGAGACTCTGACCCCGCGGGGGGTCCGCTGGCACCGGTCCATGGCCGAGCGCGCAGCAGAGCAGGCGGATGCCGTCGTCGTCCCGACCCGCGCGGTGGAGGCGGCGCTGCGCCCGCACGTGCGGCTGCCCCGGGTGGAGGTCGTGGGTGAGGGCGTCGCGGCCGTCCTCACCGGCCCCGTCCCCGACGCCGAGGCACGTGCCGACCGGCTCGGGCTGCCCCCGGGCGGGTACCTGCTCAGTCTCGCCACCCTCGAGCCACGCAAGGGGCTCGACGTGCTGCTGGCGGCGCTGGCCCTCCCCGGCGCCCCCGATCTGCCGCTCCTGGTCGCCGGCCAGGCCGGATGGGGCGGCGTCGACCCGCTGCGGCGAGCTGCGGAGCTCGGGCTGCCCCCGGGCCGGGTGCGGGTCCTCGGGCGGGTCACCGACGAGGACCTGGCCGTCCTCCTCGCCCGAGCGACCGTGCTGGTGGTGCCCAGCCGGGCCGAGGGGTTCGGCCTGCCGGTCCTGGAGGGGATGGCGGCCGGGGTCCCGGTGGTCACCTCCGACGACCCGGCGTTGCTCGAGGTGGGGGACGGGGCGACCCGGACGGCGCCGGTGGGCGACGCGCCGGCGTTGGCCCGGGTGCTGGGCGAGGTCGTGGGTGAGCCGGGGGCGCGGGCGGAGGGCACGGTCCCCGACCTGGTGCTCGCCGGGCCGGCCGGCTGGGGGCCGGAGGCCGAGCAGGGCGCCGGAGTGCACGTGACCGGCTGGCTGAGCCAGTCCGAGCTGCACGGTGT
>NZ_JAAKGN010000105.1:0-16718 GCF_011039295.1 Modestobacter sp. KNN46-3
GCAGGCCAGCATGATCCGCCGCTACATCGCCTGGCGGAACCGGCACGTCACCGATCCCAAGCTCCGCAAAGTCGTCCGCCGAGCCGAGACCATCAAGAGGGCGAAGGTTGCCTGACCCGGCACTAGGCGCTGACCAGGACCACCAAATGTGGCCTCCGGAGTTCGGCTGGTGGCTCGAAAAGCGGACGCGCGCCGTACGGAAACTGGGGCTTCGCAGCTGAGACGCAACGGCGGCAAGAACTGGCTCTCCGGTCCTTCCCGTGGGTCCTGGTTGACCGGTTGAACGTGCAACACGTCGTCCCTGCTCAGCGAGTGGCGATGGTCGGCGACGACATCAACGACGCACCGGCGCTCACCCAGGCCGACGTCGGGATCGCCATGCAGGGCTCGTGCAAAGTCGTGAATGGGCGGCCTGACCTGCTGACTCGTGTCACGGTCACGCTGTGGTGAGGGCGTCGAGGACGTCGGTGGGCCGGTAACTGAACTCGCGGTGGGCGGCGGCGATGTTGGTGCCGCCGCGGAGCCGGATGATGTTGATCGCGGTGTTGCGCAGGGCGGCCATCACCTGGGGTCCGTTGCCGGTGCGTACGCGGGAGTGGTCTTCACCCTGGGTGACGTCCCGGACCCAGTGCAGCGAGTTCTCGATCGTCCAGTGCGAGCGGATCCAGTCGGCCAGCAGGCGTGGGTCGGCGTCGCGGTGACCCAGCGAGGTGATCGCGTACACCGTCTTCACCGACGGCTTGCCGCGGCCGGGAAGACGGCGTCGGCGGACCACCTTGATCGCCCGGGCGCCGTGCGGGAACAGTGCCGCCTCCGGCGTGGCGTCGAGGTCGATGACCTTGATCGACCGGGACTCGGTCCGGCCGTGGCCGACATGCCGGGCCAGCAGGCCGGGCGCCTGGGCCCAGGGCAGCCGGGCCAGCGCCCGCTGCAGCGTGGGCTGGTTGCCCTTGACGGTGAACAGGTAGTGCGCGCCGCGGCGGTGCAGGTAGTCGGCGTGGCTGCGCTGGCAGTGCAGTGCGTCGGCGGTGACCACCGTCTCGCGCAGGTCAGGCAGGGCGTCGAGCACGGCGGGGAACGCCGCCAGTTCATCGCCGTCGGTGACTTCGGCCTGGGCGAGCACCAGCCGGTGGGCGTGGTCGAACACCGTGACCAGCTTGGCCTGCTCACCCGCGCCGTAGCGGACGCCGCGCAACGTCTTGCCGTCGACGGCCACCACGACTCGGTTCTCCCCGCGGGGTCGAGCGCCGTCGCCGGCCTGCTGCGCTCGTGCCCGAGACCGGGCGAGCACCCAGCCGGTCAGCACCCGCTGCAGCGCGGCCGCATCGACCGCGGCCAGCACCCGACCGAACGTGGTCGCGTGCGGCGTCGGACCGCAGACAGTGATCGGCTGCTCGGCATGGCGGGCCCACTGGGCGATCGCCGCCCAGGAGCGGGCACCGGCCAGGACCGCACCCACGGCGAGGAATAGAACCGATTGCAGACTGTGACGACGCCCGCGGGCCCGCCTTGGCTCGGGAACCTCCGACAGGGCCTGCAACAGGCTGATCGACTCGACCACGTCCAGCCGGCCCGGGGGCAGGCCGGTCCCGGTGACGGCGTCCACCACGGCGGTCGGAGAGAATGAACTTGCGGGCACGGGCCCCTCGCTGGTGATCGACGGCTTCAGACACCTTCAGATCACCACCGGCCCGTGCCCGCCCCAAACCCGCAGCTCGGCGCCTCGCCCTACGACTTTGCACGAGCCCTGGATCGCCATGGGCGGCATCGAGATCGCGATCGAGTTCACCGACGTCGTCATCGTCGGCAACCGGCTTCCCGCCATCCTCGCCGCACGCGGCCTCGCCGGGCGCGCCTACCGCCGGCTGCGACAGAACATCGTGCTGTCGTTCCTGTTCAATGGAATCGGCGTTCCACTCGTGGCAACCGGGCTGGTCTATCCCGTCGGGGCGATGATCGTGATGGTCGTCAGCGTGACGGCGGTGCTCGCCAACTCCGTGCGGGTGGCAAGTGGTCGACGATCGTCTCCACGCTTCACCGCGACCATCGCTCCTGAGCACCGTTGCGCCGCAACGGGCGCAACGAGCACTCCAGGAAGCGGACCGCGTCGGTGCATGGCCCCGCCCCTACCTGGGCAGCCCCCGCCTCATGCACTCCCGTCGACGGAGTCGCGAACCGCGGCAAGACAGTCCGGTGAGCCGAACACCGGATGGGCGCGGCCCGGCATGACCGAAGGGAACGGTGTGAGCGAGCGATACGACAGCCTGGTGATCGGCGGTGGAATGGCCGGCCTGCCCATAGCACTACGGGCCGCCCGGCACGGGCGCACGGCCTTCGTGGAGAAGGAGCTGCTCGGCGGCACCTGCCTCAACCGCGGCTGCATCCCCACCAAGACGATGATCGCCTCGGCCACCGTCGCCCACCAGGTACGCAGGGCCGCGGAGTTCGGTGTGCACACCGGCGCACCCCGCGTCGACCTCGGCGAAGTCGTGGACCGCAAGGACCAGATCGTCGCCGACATCAGGGCGGGCTCCTACCGGGCGGTGGGCAAGGCCGAGGGAATGGACTTTTTCCACGCCGAAGGCCGCTTCACCGGCCCCCGCCGCCTGCAGGTCGGGAACGGTGAGGGAACCGTGATCGAGGCCGACCGCATCTTCCTGGTCACCGGCACGAGAACGGCGATCCCCGACATCGCCGGCATCGACCGCGTCCCCTACCTCACCTCCCGCACCCTCTTGGACCTGCGTGAGCTACCCGAGCACCTCATCGTCGTCGGCGGCGGGTACGTCGGCTGCGAATTCGCCCAGATGTTCCGCCGGTTCGGCTCCCAGGTGACCGTCATCCAGCGCGCCGACCGGCTGCTGCCCGGTGAGGACGCCGAGATCTCCACAGCCGTGCTCGAAGGCTTTTCCGCCGACGGCATCGACGTGCGGCTGTCCACGGCCTGCGTGCACGCCGACGGCGCCGCCGGTGCGATCCGACTGGGCTGCAGCGGGACGACCGCGGAGGAGGTCACCGGAACACACCTGCTGATCGCCACCGGCCGCGCCCCCAACACTGACCGGCTCGGCCTGGAACACCTGGGCCTGCAGCCGGGACCGGGCGGCTTCCTCACCGTCGACGACCAGCTCCGCACGTCGGCGGAGGACGTGTGGGCCCTGGGCGACCTGCGCGGCGGCCCCATGTTCACCCACACCGCCCGCGACGACGCCGACGTCGTCTACCGCACCGCCTTCCGCAACACCGACCGGTCGATCGCAGGCCGGATCGTGCCGCACGCGGTGTTCCTCGACCCCGAGGTCGCCGCCGTCGGGCTCACCGAGGAGCAGGCCCGCGCCGCCGGCCACGACGTCATCGTCGGCCGGCAGGCCTTCGACGGGGTCGCCAAAGCGCGCGCCATCGGGTCAACCATCGGGCTGATCAAATTCGTCGTCGACGCCGCTACCGACCAGATCCTTGGCTGCCACATCGCCGGCCCCGACGCCGGCAACCTCATTCACGAGGCCGTGATCGCGATGGTCGCCGGCGCCAGCTACGCCGACATCGCCCGGGCCATCCACGTACACCCCACCCTCGCCGAGGGCGTGAACTCCGCCGCCGGCGGCGTACACCGCCCCGCCGGCTGACCACCATGCCCTCCACGGCCCCAACCCCCTCATCCGAAAGAGTGCGTGCCCATGATTCGTAATGACCGGTGGATCACCAGCGTCGGCCAGTGGGTTGCCCTGAGGAACGCCGTCGTGCCGATCGTCACCCGGTCCGGCGACCGGCGGTCGGCGGTCGGCCCGGCGGGGCAACGCCGATGGAACGGATACGGGCGGACCCATGGCTGAGGCCCGAGCAGCAGTCGGCAGGGGATCCCTTCCCGACCCCACCCGCCGAGCGCTCAAGGCGCTGATCACGGCCTACCACTCCGGTGACGACTGGGACGACCTGTTCGGACGGCTGACACTCAGCGAGCTCAACGGGCTGCGCGCCCTGGTCCCCCACATGCCGCCGCGAGCCGCCCGGCACTTCGCGGAGAACGTGTTCGGCCCGCACTGAACCCCGATGCTCCGCCCGAATGTATCGGCCGATCTGATCCTGGCCGGGTAGTCCATTTCTGGTGATGGGCGTGTGAGGTCTGCAGGCCTGTTCGGCTTTTCCACCTCCTCGGGTTCCACTCAGCTGCGGAACCCGAGGTCGAACCCGCAGGTCAACCCACGAATTCGCGTCACCAGCGCAACCCTCAGCTGCGGAACCCGAGACCTCGGGTCGTTCCTCCCGCCGCGTGCGGCTGGCTGGTCAGTGCGGATGGCGATGGACCGGCTCGCGGAGTACCGACGCCCTACGCCTGCGCGAAGGCGCTCGGGCCGAAACTGCGTGCCGGCGCCGAGACGCTGCGGAAGTGGATCCTACAAGTTCAGGTCGACCAGGCCGATCGGCCCACAAGCGAGGAACGTGAGGAGCGCGAGCGCTTGAAGGCCGAGGTTCGAGACCTGCGTGAGGCCAACGAGATCCTCAAGGCAGCCCCGGTTTTCTTCGTCCGGGAACGCGGCCCGCACCGCAGTCTCGTACTGCGCCGGGGGCCCGCCCACGCCGGAGTCGCGGCGGGTGCGTGTTTTAGCGCATGGGCGGGTGCAGCCTGCCCGCCCGCGGGGGAAGGTTGCGGGCGTGACCGGATTGGTGCGCTCGCTGGCCCTTCGACAGCTGGCCGACTACCGGGCCGGGACGCCGGGCATGTCCTTCGCCGACCCCGGACGGCCGCCGCTTGCTCTCGAGGATGCCTACCGGGTGCAGGTCGAGGTGGCGGCCCTGCGTGGCCCGGCGGAGCAGGTGGTCGGTTATAAGGTCGGCTGCACCGGCCCTGGGACCCGGGCGCAGTTCGGGCTGGACGGGCCGATCCGCGGGCTCCTGTACGACACCGAGCTCCACTCTTCGGGCAGCGAGCTGTCCTATTCCGCCTACGCCGACCTGGCGATCGAGGGCGAACTGGCCGTGCGCGTGGGCGGCGACGGCCGGGTCGCATACATGTTCCCGGTCATCGAGCTGCATAACTACGTCTTCCGTGGGCAGCCGCCGACGCTGTCGGAGCTCGTGGCCAACAACGGCATCAACGCCGGAGTGGTCCTCCCTCCGCCGGCGGCGGAGGTGCCGTGGCGCGAGGGCGAGCCGGTGACCGGGCGGTTGACCGTCCAGATCAACGGGACCTGTGTCGAGGAAGGGCCCATGGACGGCGTCCCGGGAGGACCGGCGGGGTCGCTGCGGTGGCTGGCGCAGCATCTGGCCGATCACGGCCTGACTGTGTGTCCTGGGCAGCTGATCCTGACCGGCACGCCGCTGGGGCTGATCCGGGTGCGGCCGGGCGACCACATCGAGGTGACCGCCGAGCACTTGGGCGCGGTCGAGGCCACGATCGGCCCCTGAGCCGTTCGCGGGGCGTCCGTGCGCGGCTGCCGGGCGGCGCACCCGCGGCTACGTTCGGTCCATGGACCGCGACACCGGACATGCACTTGCCCCGGAAGACCGTGCCGGCCTTGCCAGCCTGCGTGTCGCCGTGCTCGGCCCCGGCGGGGTCGGTGGCCTGCTCGCCGGGCTGCTGGCTCGCGCGGGGGCGACCGTCACCTGCCTGGCCGGGGCCGACACCGCCGCGGTCCTGAACCGCCAGGGCCTGCGCGTCGACAGCGGCAGGTTCGGCAGCTTCACCGTCCCGGTGCGGGCCGCCGAACGGCTGTCCGAGCCGGTCGACGTCTGCCTGGTGACCGTCAAGGCCACTCAGTTGGACACCGCGGCGCAGCGGGTGCCGGCTGACGTTCTCGGCGGTGCGCTCGTGGTTCCCCTCCTCAACGGGGTGGAGCACGTCGCTTTGCTGCGGCAGTGGTATCCCGGGGCGGCTGTGGTGGCGGGGACCATCCGGGTCGAGTCGAGCCGGGTGGCGCCCGCGGAGATCCGCCACGACAGCCCCTTTGCCTCCATCGAGCTGGCCGCCGGCCACGGGCTGCGCGACCGGGTCGAGCAGCTCGCCCACGCGCTGCGGCAGGCAGGCCTGGACGTGCGCGTCACCGAGGACGAGGGCGCCATCGTGTGGGGGAAGCTGAATTTCCTCGCTCCGCTCGCGCTGCTGACCACCGACGAGGACGCCCCCGCCGGGGTGGTCCGCGAGCGCCGCCGCGAGGACCTGGTGGCGGTGATCGCCGAGGTGGCGGCCGTCGCCCGCGCCGAGGGCGCGCCCGCCGACGAGCGCGGCGTCCTGGAGTTCTTCGACCAGGTCCCGGCGAGCATGCAGTCGTCCATGCAGCGTGACGCGGCCGCCGGCCGGCCGACCGAGCTGGAGGCCATCGGCGGAGCCGTCGTCCGCAGAGCGGCCGAGCACGGGATCCCGGTGCCGGCGACCGCTCACTTGGTCGAGCAGCTGCGCGCCCGCGGCCTCGCGCCAACGGAGGGAGCCCGATGAGGATCGACCAGATCCGGGTCGGCTACGCACCCGTGCCCATGCGCAGCCCGATGCGCACCGCCATCCACTCGACCACCCACACCCACAACGCCCTGGTGGAGATCTCCGCCGACGGCGTCACCGGGCAGGGGGCAGCGCTCACCCTGGCCGCCGGGCAAGCGCAGGCGGTCTGCCGGGTCCTGGAAGACTTCGCCGGCCTGCTGCACGGGACCGACCCCCGCAACATCCGCGGGCTGGCCGCGCAGCTGCGACAGCGGGTGAGCCTGACCGGGCAGTCGGGGATCAGCATGCTGGCCCTCTCCGCGATCGACACCGCGCTGTGGGACCTGCACGCCCGGGCCGTCGACCTACCGCTCTACCGGATGCTGGGTGGCAGCCCCGCCGCCCTGCCGGTCTACGCCCAACCCGGCTGGCTGTCCCTGTCCGAGGAGGAACTCGTCACCGAGGCCCTCGCCGTGCAAGAGCGGGGCTTCGGCCACTACAAGATGCGGGTCGGCTCACCGGATTGGCGCCACGACGTCGAGCGCGTCAGCCGCGTCCGCGAGGCGCTGGATCCGGCGACCCAGCTGATGGTGGACGCCAACCAGGGCTGGTCCCGGGTCCAGGCGCTGGCCGCCGCCCGGGCGCTGGACGACCTCGGGCTGTTCTGGCTCGAGGAACCGGTCGACGTCGACGACGTGGCCGGGATGGCTCGGGTCGCTGCCACCGTCCGGACGCCGGTGGCGGCCGGGGAGAGCGTGTTCGGCGCCGAAGGGCTGCGCCCGCTGATCGAGCAGGACGCGGCCGCGGTGCTGATGCCCGACCTGCAGCACTGCGGCGGACCCACCGGATTCCTCCTCGCCGCGGCCCAGGCCCAGCTCGCCGGCCTGCCGGTGTCCAATCACCTGTTCATCGAGGTCAGCATCCACCTGCTCGCCGCCTGCCCGAATGCCTTGATCGTCGAGTACATGCCCGGCTGGTGGGACGACCTGTTCCATCGGCCACCCGACATCCGCAACGGCACCCTGCGGCCCAGCGACGACCCAGGCATCGGCGTCCGCTTCCGCGACGACGCCGAGGCCACCCTCTCCACGGTGGGCTGACCAGCACCTCCGTTGGCAGCGGCCGGACGCCTGCGGCACCGTCGTGGCCGGAGTCGTCGGTGACCGATCCGTCCGGCCGGTGAGTGGAACGGGCGGCTCCTGGCTAGGAGGGATGAGGCCAGGCCCCGAGTGCCGACGACGGGACCTCACGTCAGGGCCCGGCTCCAGGAAGACTGGCTCCAGGAAGAGGAGACACCCCTATGGCTCTGCCCCTGCAGGCCCGCACCGCGCTGGTCACCGGCGGCGGCCGCGGAATCGGTCGCGCGACCGCACTGGCCCTGGCCGAGGCCGGTGCAGCGGTCGCCGTGCTGGCCCGATCGGTCGACGAAGTGGACCGGACGGTCGAGGAGCTGCGCGCGGCCGGGCACCGAGCCGCGGGGGCATCGGGTGATGTCGCCGACGCCACCTCCCTGGCCGAGGGGCTGCACCAGCTGACCGGGGAGCTGGGGAACATCGACGTCCTGGTCAACAACGCCGGGGTGAGCTGGCCGGTCGGCCCGACCGCGAGCATCGACCCGGAGCAGTTCGCGCAGGCGGTGGCGATCAACCTGGTCGGCCCGCTGCGCTGCATCCGCCTCACGCTGCCGGGGATGCTGGCGGCCGGCTGGGGTCGGATCGTCAACGTCACCACCGGTGCGGCGAACGCACCCGGCATGCCGCGCGCGGCGGCCTACTCCTCCAGCAAGGCGGGACTGAATCAGCTGACGGTCAACCTCGCCGCCGAGCTGGCCGGCACCGGGGTCACCGTCACCGCGGTCGACCCCGGCCCGGTCGACACCGCCATGCAGGACTACATGCGCGACCAACCCGCCGACCTCATCGGCGACCAGGTGCACGGCATGTTCCAGCGCTTCCACGCCGACGGCCAGCTCAACCACCCCACCCAGCCTGCCCAGCTCATCGCCGCACTCGCGGCCGGCGACGTCACCGGAGAGATCGCGGCCGTCGGATCCGACCGGGCCTCAGCGCTGGTGGACTCGGCGGCCTGACCCGGCCGACGTCCCACACCGACGTCCCACACCGACGTCCCACACCGACGTCCCACGCTGGCGTCTGACTCCTCGACCGGCCCGCAGCGGCCGACCGTCCTCCTCGATAGGTTCCGTCGATGATCGAGCGCTACTTCGCCGACTACGTCCCCGGCACGACCTCCGAACACGGCCCCATCCAGGTGACCGCGTCCGAGGTTGTGGAGTTCGGCCGGCGGTTCGACCCGCAGCCGTTCCACGTCGACGCCGACGCGGCCGCTGCGAGCCCGTTCGGAGGGCTGATCGCCAGCGGCTGGCATACCTGCGCGCTGATGATGCGCCTGCTGGCCGAGGAGTACCTGTCCCCCGTCTCCAGCCTCGGCTCCCCGGGCGTGGACCAGCTGCGGTGGATCCTGCCGGTGCGACCCGGTGACGAACTCACGCTGCGCACCACGGTCGAAGACGCTCGCATCTCCCAGAGCAAACCGGACCGGGGGATCGTCCAAACCCGGATCGAGCTGGTCAACCAGGCCGGCGACGTCGTACTGCGCCTGCTGGCGACCAATCTCGTGCGCGCCCGCCCCGACACCCCCGCCGGCTGACAGATCCCGTCGACCATCGAGCGGAGAGGACAGGTGACTCGCTCGTCGGTACCGTGGAGCGGTGACCTTCGCCGAGGCGTTAGCCCTGGTGGCCTCCCAGCGCGTCGGCGTTCTGGTCACGGTGCGCCGCGACGGAAGACCGCAGACGAGCAACGTCGTCTACGCCCTCGACGGCCACCGGATCCGGATCTCGGTCACCGAGGACCGCGCCAAGACCCGGAACCTGCGTCGCGACCCCCGCGCCGTCCTGCACGTGAGCTCGCCGGACCTGTCGGCCTGGGCAGCCCTCGATGGCACCGCGGAACTGTCACCCACCACGACCATCCCCAGCGATGCCACCGGCCAGGCCCTCGCCGAGCTTCACACGGCCATCGCCGGAAGAGAACACCCGGACTGGGCGGAGTACCACCGCGCCATGGTGGAAGAACGCCGACTGATCATCACCTTGACCGCAACCTCCGGCTATGGCGGAAAAGCCGGCTGACCCCGCGCAACCCGGCAGCGGCTCAGGCGCGGCCCTGCGGGCTCTTTTCTCGCCGAGGGCGTAAGGACGGGCGCAGGAACAGTCGGGCGGTGGCCGCACGGTCACTGACCCGCGATGTCTACACCAGTGGACCAGGTTCCGCCATGGTGGGCGGACCCTAGCCAGTCGGTCATTCAGCAGGTGAGCCAAGGCGCGCAAGAACCCCCCTACCAAGACCACTCGGGGGATGCGACGGCTTGAAGCCTAGATGCATGCGTCTCACTTCCTTGGAAGTGAGACGGGGGGGTAACGGGGCGCCGGTCCCGCCGACGACTGTGACGTGCAGCGGTAGGTGGCGCGGTCTCCGCCAGCGCTATGTAGCCGGGTGACGGCTCACCGCGAGAGCCAGTTCACCAGTCTGTGCAGCAGTCTCGTCCCGCCGAATCACGCAGCGACGCCCCGAAGCGGTGCGCGACAGCCTCGCGGGTGGGCTGCGCGCCTTACTCGCCAGTGCTGCGTCGGTCGTTGCGCGGTTGCGGCCCGGTTGCGTACTGGTCGAGGACTGCTCCGGCGGCGGTCGCGAGCTCGGTGTCGGTGGGGACGGCGGTGCGCGCCGAGGCGGGCAGCGTGTCGTAGGTGTAGCCGGCAACAGCCAGCGGCGTGGTGGTGCCGGCGAGGGAGTAACGCACGACGCTGTCGTTGCGGCTGGTACACAGCAGGATCCCGACGGTGGAGGAGTGCCGGTCGGGATCGCGCAGGCTCTCATCGATCCAGGAGACGTAGAAGCCCAGCTGGCCGGCGTGTTCGGGGCTGAAGCGACCGACCTTGAGTTCGACGACCACGAACCGGGACTGTGCCCAGTTGAAGAACAGCAGGTCGATGGAGTACTCGTCGCCGTCGACCTCGAAGCGGTACTGGCGCGCGACGAAGGCGAAGCCGTGGCCCAGCTCGAGCAGGAAGGCTTGCAGCCGGGTCATGAGGGCGTCTTCGAGGTCGCGTTCGGCGACCGGGCCGGCGAGGTCGAGGAAGTCCAAGACGTACGGGTCGCGGGTCATCTGCTGAGCCAGTTCGGAGTCCGCGGCGGGCAGCACGCCGGGGAAGTTCGAGGGCGCGGCACCGGTTCGGGAGTGCAACCGGTTCATGATCTGGTGAAGCAACACGTTGCGGGACCAGCCATGCTCCACCGCCGCGGCGGCGTACCAGTTCCGCTCGTCGGGGTCGGCGAGCTTGTCCAGCAGGACGGTGACGTGCCCCCAAGGCAATCGTCCAACAGGCTGTTGGACGATCGCCTCCTCCGGCCAGGCGGCCGCCATCTGTCGCATGTAGAAGAGGTTGCTGCGGGACAGTCCGCGCATCTGCGGGAACGCCGCACGCAGATCGGTGGCCAGCCGGTCGATCACCCGGGTGCCCCAGCCTTCGGCGCGCTGGCGCTGCAGCACCGCGTTCCCGATCTGCCAGTAGAGCCCGATCAGCTCCGTGTTGACGACCCGCTGGGCGCGCCACCTGGCTTCAGCAACGGTGCTCTTGAGGTCCTCCAGTAGCTCGGCGTAGCCAGCCGGCAGGGTGAACTCGGGCTCCGCGGTTACCGACCCATCCTCACAGGATGGTCCCGACCGGAGCCGACCGCTCCCTAGCGTGCAGCCCGCTGCGTACGCCAGGAAGCGCCCGTAGACGGCCCAGACGACCCTAGACTGACATAATCCAAATTATCGACGAACCTCGGAATCCGCCGCGCGGCCAACTAGATTCCTCGCCGGTTGGGCGGCGGCGCTCCGCCGGCTGCCCGAGGCCTGTCGCCTTTCCCAAGGACTCGTCGTCTATTCGTAGGCGGCGGTCCTCGCTTCCATTTTTTTCACACGGGCGGGCTCCCAGGGCTCGTGCAAAGTCGTGAATGGGCGGCCTGACCTGCTGACTCGTGTCACGGTCACGCTGTGGTGAGGGCGTCGAGGACGTCGGTGGGCCGGTAACTGAACTCGCGGTGGGCGGCGGCGATGTTGGTGCCGCCGCGGAGCCGGATGATGTTGATCGCGGTGTTGCGCAGGGCGGCCATCACCTGGGGTCCGTTGCCGGTGCGTACGCGGGAGTGGTCTTCACCCTGGGTGACGTCCCGGACCCAGTGCAGCGAGTTCTCGATCGTCCAGTGCGAGCGGATCCAGTCGGCCAGCAGGCGTGGGTCGGCGTCGCGGTGACCCAGCGAGGTGATCGCGTACACCGTCTTCACCGACGGCTTGCCGCGGCCGGGAAGACGGCGTCGGCGGACCACCTTGATCGCCCGGGCGCCGTGCGGGAACAGTGCCGCCTCCGGCGTGGCGTCGAGGTCGATGACCTTGATCGACCGGGACTCGGTCCGGCCGTGGCCGACATGCCGGGCCAGCAGGCCGGGCGCCTGGGCCCAGGGCAGCCGGGCCAGCGCCCGCTGCAGCGTGGGCTGGTTGCCCTTGACGGTGAACAGGTAGTGCGCGCCGCGGCGGTGCAGGTAGTCGGCGTGGCTGCGCTGGCAGTGCAGTGCGTCGGCGGTGACCACCGTCTCGCGCAGGTCAGGCAGGGCGTCGAGCACGGCGGGGAACGCCGCCAGTTCATCGCCGTCGGTGACTTCGGCCTGGGCGAGCACCAGCCGGTGGGCGTGGTCGAACACCGTGACCAGCTTGGCCTGCTCACCCGCGCCGTAGCGGACGCCGCGCAACGTCTTGCCGTCGACGGCCACCACGACTCGGTTCTCCCCGCGGGGTCGAGCGCCGTCGCCGGCCTGCTGCGCTCGTGCCCGAGACCGGGCGAGCACCCAGCCGGTCAGCACCCGCTGCAGCGCGGCCGCATCGACCGCGGCCAGCACCCGACCGAACGTGGTCGCGTGCGGCGTCGGACCGCAGACAGTGATCGGCTGCTCGGCATGGCGGGCCCACTGGGCGATCGCCGCCCAGGAGCGGGCACCGGCCAGGACCGCACCCACGGCGAGGAATAGAACCGATTGCAGACTGTGACGACGCCCGCGGGCCCGCCTTGGCTCGGGAACCTCCGACAGGGCCTGCAACAGGCTGATCGACTCGACCACGTCCAGCCGGCCCGGGGGCAGGCCGGTCCCGGTGACGGCGTCCACCACGGCGGTCGGAGAGAATGAACTTGCGGGCACGGGCCCCTCGCTGGTGATCGACGGCTTCAGACACCTTCAGATCACCACCGGCCCGTGCCCGCCCCAAACCCGCAGCTCGGCGCCTCGCCCTACGACTTTGCACGAGCCCTGGGCGGGCTCCACAGGCCGCAATTTCGGAGTGGACTCCGGGCTTGGCACGTCGCTAGATTTTCACCCAGTAAGCCAGGTGGGGGCGGCGGCCCGGAAGTCTGCGGGCGACAGGGCGGCGGCGCCAGCGGGGATGCGGCCGAGCAGGGGGACGCCGCTGCGGGGTAGGTCGTGGAGGTTGCAGTGTTCGGCCAGCCCTGGCTGGGCCGGCCAGGAGCCGATGATCAGCCCGGTGGGGTGCAGTCCGCGGACGCGGAGGGCTTCGACGGTGAGTTCGGTGGCGTTGAGGGTGCCCAGTCCGGCGGCCACGGCGATGATGATCTGCGGTCGCGTGCCGGCGGCTTGCAGCGCTTCGGCCAGGTCGGCGAGTGTGGCGCCGGTGCTGTCGAGGCGGACGAGCAGCCCGCCGGCGCCTTCGACGAGGACCAGGTCGTGGGTGTCGGCGAGGTCGACGATCTGTGCGGCGGTGTCGGCGATGGGAGGCAGAGCGATGCCGGCGCGGCGGGCGGCGGTGTCGGGGGCGAGCGGGTCGGGTAGCCGGACCGGCTCGAGCAGGGTGTGCGCGCCGCCGAGGCTTTGAACGACGGCCAGGTCGCCGGGCTGGTCGGGCAGCAGACCGGTCTGGGCGGGTTTGACCGCGGCGACCCGCTGTCCGGCGGTGGTGGCACGGGCGGCCAGGGCGGCGGTGACGATGGTCTTACCCACGTCGGTGCCGGTGCCGGTGACCAGGGTGATTCCTCCGGTCACCGGAGCTCCGGTGCGTTGAGGACAGCTCGGAGGGCTTCGGTGGCGGCGGTGCGGGCGGCGTCGTCGAGGGTGGCGTGGGCGGTCAGCCGCAGCCGGCTGATGCCGTCGGGGGTGGAGGGAGGCCGGAAGCAGCCGACCCGCAGGCCGCGCTGCGCGAGGTCCTCGGCGGCGGCGAGAGCCTCGGCTGGGGAGGGCATGGGTACCGAGAGGACGGCGCCGGCCGGGGCGGGGACTCCGGCGGCGGCGGCGAGGGCCTGGGCGCAGGCGCCGACGGCGGTGACGCGGTCGGGTTCGCGTTGCAGGACGTGCAGCGCGGCGAGCGCGGCTGCTGCGGCGGGCGGGTTGAGCCCGGTGTCGAAGATGAACGGCCGGGCGGTGTTGATCAGATGCTCAATGACCTCCGGTGCGGCGAGCACCGCGCCGCCCTGGCTGCCCAGGGCCTTGGACAGGGTGGCGGTGACGATCACGTCGGGGGCGCCGGCCAAGCCCAGCTCGGCGACCAGACCTTGGCCGCGGTTGCCGCGGACGCCGAGACCGTGGGCCTCATCGACCAGCAGCAGCCCATCGTGCCGGCGGATGACTTGGACCAGGTCGGTCAGGGGGGCGGCGTCGCCGAGGACGGAGTACACCGACTCGGCCAGCACGACCGCGTGCGGCTCGGTGCGGGCGGCCAGGGCCACCTCGACGGCCTCGACGTCGACATGGGGCACGACCTGGACGCGGGCGCGGGCCAGCCGGCAGGCGTCGACGAGGGAGGCGTGGATGTGGGCGTCGGAGACGATCAGGGTGTCCGGGCCGGCCAGCGCGGTCACCGCACCGAGGTTGGCCAGATAGCCGGAGGAGAAGACCAGTCCCGCCGGTTGCCGGCAGTGCTCGGCCAGTGCCTGTTCCAGGTCGGTGTGCAGCGGCAGGGTTCCGGTGACCAGCCGGGAGGCCCCGGCGCCGGCACCGAACTGGTGCGCGGCGGCGGCGGCCGCGGCGGTGACCTCTGGATGGGTGGCCAGCCCCAGGTAGTCGTTGCCGGCCAGGTCCAGCGACCGCGGCTCGGCGGTGCGGGGTCGCAGCGATCGGGTGAGCCCGGCCGCGGCACGCGCGGCGGCCTGGGCGCGCAGCCGGTCGAGCAACCCTGCCGTGGCGGGAGCGTGGGTGTCGGTCATGCGGTGACCGCGGTGGCCGCGGCGAGCACGCCGCCGGCGATGGTGGCGATGTTGTCGGCGGTGCTGATGTAGGGCGGCATGGTGTAGATCAGGTTGCGGAACGGGCGCAGCCACACCCCGGCGGCCAGGGCGGCGTCGGTGGCGCGGGCCACGTCGACCGGTGCGCGGGTCTCCACCACCCCGACGGCGCCGATCACCCGGACGTCGGCGACGCCGGGCAGCTCGGCCGCCGGCGCGAGCCCGGCGGTGAGCTCGCCTTCGATGCCGCGGACCCGGGCGGCCCAGTCCTGGCCGGTGAGCAGGTCGATACTGGCCGAGGCGATGGCGCAGGCCAGGGGGTTGGCCATGAACGTCGGGCCGTGCATGAGCGCACCGGCGGGTTGGGCGCCGACTGCCTCGGCGACCGGCCCGGTGCACAGCACAGCGGCCATGGTCAGATACCCGCCGGTGAGCGCCTTACCCAGGCACAGGATGTCTGGGATGACGTCGGCGTGCTCGGCGGCGAACAGTGTGCCGGTGCGCCCGAACCCGGTGGCGATCTCATCAAGGATGAGCAGCACGCCGTGCTCGTCGCACAGCCGGCGCAGCAGACGCAGGCACGCCGGGCTGTAGATGTGCATCCCGCCGGCGCCCTGCAACACCGGCTCGACGATCACCGCGGCCAGCTCGGGCGCGTGCTCGTTGAACAGGCGGGTCGTCTGCGCCGCCCACGCCTGCAGCTGCGGGTCCTCGGCGTCGCGGTCGAACCCGGCCGGAGGCCGGGGTGCGAAGACCTGCTCGGTCAGCACCCCGGTGAACAGGGAGTGCATCCCTCCGGCGGGGTCGCAGACGCTCATCGCCGCGAACGTGTCGCCGTGATAGCCGCCGCGGATGGTGAGCAGCCGCCGCCGGCGGGGCTGCCCCCGGCCGACGGCGGCCTGCAGCGCCATCTTGATCGACACCTCCACCGACACCGATCCGGAGTCGCAGAGGAACACGTGCTGCAACGGCTCCGGGGTCAGCGCCAGCAGCCGCTGCACCAACCCGACCGCCGGGGCGTGGGTCAGCCCACCGAACATCACGTGCGACATCGCGGCCAGCTGATCATGCGCGGCGGCATCCAGCACCGGATGGCGGTAGCCGTGGATCGCGCACCACCACGAGGACATGCCATCGATCACCTCGCCGTGTCCGGCGATCTGCAGCCGCACGCCCTGGGCGGACTCCACCAGCCGCACCGCCGCCGGATCGGTCATCGATGCATACGGATGCCACACGTGCCCGCGGTCGACCGCCAGCAGCCCCTCGACATCGATCAGGTCAGTCACTGCTGCTCCCCCTGCATGGGTCCGTGCTCGCTGCACACCGCTGTCCACGCCAAGGGGGTGACCTGAACCTTCATCCGCCGCCCGCAGCGCGGGCAGAACCGGGGCGGTTCCAGGCTTCCGGTGGCCTCGCAGCGGCCGTGGTCACCACCGGCGGCCGGCTGGCCACACCGCGGGCAGAACACCGGATCGGCAGGCGTGGTCGACATCGGTCACAGCGCGTCGGACAGGGCCTTGACCGGCATCCGCAGCTCGGCCAGCAGCGCCAGGTCTTCCTGCGGCGGTCGGCCCAGCGTGGTCAGGTAGTTGCCGACGATGATCGCGTTGACCCCGCCCAGCAGCCCATCGCGGGCACCCAGGTCACCCAGGGTGATCTCCCGTCCGCCGGCGAAGCGCAGGATCGTGCGCGGTAGCGCCAGCCGGAATGCGGCCACCGTCCGCAGCGCCTCGGTGGCTTCGAGGACCGGCAGGTCGGCGAACGGGGTGCCAGGCCGGGGGTTGAGGAAGTTCATCGGCACCTCATCGGGTGCCAGCTGGGCCAGCTGGGCGGCGAACTCCGCCCGCTGGGCCCGGGTCTCGCCCATCCCGATGATCCCACCGCAGCAGACTTCCATTCCCGACGCGGCCACCATCTGCAGGGTGTCGAAGCGCTCCTGCCAGGTGTGGGTGGTGACCACCGACGGGAAGTGCGACCGGGCGGTCTCCAGGTTGTGGTTGTACCGGTGCA
>NZ_JAAKGN010000106.1:0-16674 GCF_011039295.1 Modestobacter sp. KNN46-3
CCCCCGGGAGTTCGATGCCGGTGGTCGACCCGAGCCCGAAGCGGCGCAGGTACTCCTCGAACGTGGCGTCGCCGACCCCCCGGGAACTGATCCGTGCCCCCTGCAGGTCCACCGCCGCCGAACCGCCCGGTCGGGGCCCGCCGCACCCCGCGACCCAGCGGCCCGGCCGGGCGCGGTGCTCCGCTGTCCCGTCGCGAGCCCGGGACGCGGCGGCTCCAGCCGCTGGGGCTGGCGGAGCGGGACCAGCGCAACCGCTGGGGGCTGGCGTTCCTGATCACCCTGCTGGTCGTCGTCGTCGGCAAGCTCGTGGTGCTCCAGGGGGTCGACGGGGCCGCCTACGCGCAGGCCGCCGCGAACGACCGGATGCGCACGTACCCGATCGAGGCCGTCCGCGGGGAGATCACCGACCGCAACGGCAAGGTGCTCGCCTACTCGGTGGACGCCAAGCGGGTGACGGCCGACCCGACCCTGGTCTCCGACCCCACCCGAACGGCGCTGGCGCTGACCACGCTGCTCGGCATCCCGGTCGACGAGCTCGTCGAGAAGCTCTCCCGGGAGGGCCGCTACGTCGTCCTGGCCGACGAGGTCAGCACCGACGTCACCGACCAGATCCGCGAGCTCCCGGCCTCGACGCAGGCCGGCCTGGTCTTCCAGGACGACCCGGTGCGGCTGTACCCGGCGGGCGCGGTCGGCGGGCAGCTGGTCGGCTTCGTCGGCAAGGAGGGCAACGGCCTGGCCGGGATCGAGCAGACCTTCGAGGACGAGCTGGCCGGGATCGACGGTGAGGAGCGGATCGAGGTCGACGGCGTCGGCAACCCGATCCCCTCGGGCATCGACGACACCCAGCCGGCCACCGACGGCAGCACCGTGCAGCTCACGCTGGACCAGGACCTGCAGTTCGTCGTGCAGCAGACGCTGGACGCCGCCTGCGCCGACGAGGCGACGACCTCGGCGTCGGCCGTCGTCCAGCACGTGCAGACCGGCGAGGTGGTGGCGATGGCCTCCTGCCCCGGCTACGACCCGGGCAGCTACAACACCACCGACCCGGACCTGCTCGGCAACCCGGTCCTCTCCGAGGTCTACGAGCCCGGCTCGGTGCTGAAGGCGGTGACCCTGGCCGCCGCCATCGAGGAGGGCAAGGCCACCAAGGACACGGTGCTCAACGTCGACGGGCACATCCAGGCCGGGGACGTCGTGGTCACCGACGCCCACGACCACGAGCCGATCGACTTCACCGTCACCGGGATCCTCGCCAAGTCCAGCAACGTGGGGTCGATCATGCTGGCCCGGGAGGTCGGCGACGCCACGTTCGAGGAGTACCTGCGCCGCTTCGGGCTCGGGTCGACCACCGGCATCGAACTCCCGGGGGAGAGCGCCGGCATCCTGCAGGACTCGGCGGACTGGACCGAGAGCCGCGCGGCCAACGTGCCGATCGGTCAGGGCGTCTCGGTGACCACCCTGCAGATGGCGTCGGCGTACCAGGCCCTCGCCAACGACGGGGTGCGGATCGAGCCGCGGGTGGTCTCCTCGGTGACCGCCGCGGACGGCACCGTCACCGACGTGCCGCAGCCCGAGGGCGTGCGGGTGGTCAGCGAGTCCACCGCCGACCAGCTGACCTACATGCTGGAGGCGGTGGTCGGGCCCGGGGGCACCGCGCCCCTGGGCGAGATCGACGGCTTCCGGGTCGCCGGGAAGACCGGCACCGCCCAGCGGGCCAACCCGGAGACGGGCAGCTACGCCGGCGGTGGCTACTTCACCACCTTCGTCGGCTACGCCCCGGCCGACGACCCGCAGTACGTGGTGGCCGTCGACCTCGAGCGGCCCACCAGCGACGCCGAGGGCGGCCAGGTCGCCGCCCCCGTCTTCGCCGACGTCATGCGGTACGCGCTGATCTCCGGCGGCGTCGTCCCCTCCGGTGCGCCGCGCCCGGACTTCACCCTCACCGTCCCCTGAACCCGCCGGCGCACCGGAGCTGCCCACCCACCGGCGCGACACGGGGTCAGGAGGTGATCGGGCCGCCGTCCCCCGCGCCGGTAGATTGGACCGTCGTGACCCCGACCGCCCCCGGGGCGGCGTCCCGGCCAGCCGGGAACCGCCCGCTCTCCCTCGCCGATCTCGCCGACCTCATCGGCGTCCCGGTGACCGGCGCGACCGCCGTGGCCGTCACCGGCGTCACCCACGCGTCCGGCGACGTCCGCCCCGGTGACCTCTACGCCGCCCTCCCCGGCGCCCGTACCCACGGCGCCCGCTACACCGGCGACGCCGCCGCGCGCGGCGCCCGCGCGGTGCTCACCGACCGGGCGGGGGAGGAGCAGGCCCGAGCCGCGGGCCTGCCGGTCTGCGTGGCCGACGACCCGCGGGCTGTGCTCGGCGCGGTCGCCTCCCGGGTGTACGGGATGCCCAGCGGGCAGCTGGCCGTGCTCGGCATCACCGGCACCAACGGCAAGACGACGACGAGCTACCTGGTCGAGGCCGGCCTGGCCGCCGCCGGCTGGGCCAGTGGCCTGATCGGCACCGTGCAGACCCGCACCCGGGGCCGGGACGCCGACGGTGCACCGGTCACCACGGAGCTGCCCAGCGTCCGCACCACCCCGGAGGCGGCCGACCTCCACGCGCTGCTGGCCACGATGGTCGACTCCGGGGTGCGCGCGGTGGTCATCGAGGTGTCCAGCCACGCGCTGGTCCTGGGCCGGGTCGGCGGGGTGCGCTTCGCCGCCGCCGGCTTCACCAACCTCTCCCGCGACCACCTGGACTTCCACGGCGACCCGGAGAGCTACTTCCAGGCCAAGGCGCTGCTGTTCGACGGCCGCGCCGCGGTCGAGGTGGTCGACGTCGACGACCCCGCCGGACGGCGGCTGGTCCGCCCCGGCACGGTCACCGTCTCCGGCTCCGGTGCCGGTGGGGCGGACTGGTCGGCCACCGACGTGGCCGCCGTCCCCGCCGGTGGCTCGACCTTCACGCTGCACGGTCCCGGCGGCCGCAGCTGGCCGGCGCGGCTGCGGTTGCCGGGCAGCTTCAACGTGGCCAACGCGGTGCTCGCCGTCGCCCTGCTGGACGCCGTCGGGGTGCCGCCGGAGACGTCGCTGACCGGGATCGCCGAGACCGTCGTCCCCGGGCGGATGGAGCCGGTGGACGCCGGACAGCCGTTCGTCGCCGTCGTCGACTACGCGCACACCCCCGACGCGGTGCAGACCGCCCTGGCCGCGCTCCGGATGGCGACCCCCGGGCGGCTGCTCACCGTGCTCGGCTGCGGCGGTGACCGCGACCCGGGCAAGCGGCCGGGGATGGGCGCCGCCGCGGCGGCCGGCAGCGACGTCCTGGTGATCACCGACGACAACCCGCGCTCGGAGGACCCCGCGGCCATCCGCGCGGCGATGCGCGCCGGTGCCGACGACGTCCCCGCCGACCGGCGGGCCGAGGTGCTGGAGATCGGTGACCGGCGGGCCGCCCTGGCGGCCGCCGTCGGGCTCGCCGGGCCGGGTGACACGCTGCTCGTGGCCGGCAAGGGCCATGAGACGGGTCAGGAGGTGGGGGGCCAGCTGCTGCCCTTCGACGACCGCGTGGTGCTGCACGAGCTGCTGGCCGCCCACGCTGAGGTGGACGCGTGACCGAGCTTGCGAGGGCACGCATGAGCGCAGCATCGTCGAGCACGCGGCCGACGAGCGCCAGCGAGGTGGACGCGTGATCACGCTGACCCTGGCCGAGGTGGCCGCGGCCGTCGACGGCGAGCTCGTCGGGGACGGTTCGACCGAGGTGACCGGTGCGGTGCTGGTCGACTCCCGTGCCGTGGCCCCCGGCGACCTCTTCGTCGCCCTCCCCGGGGAGCGGGTCGACGGCGCCGACTTCCTCCCCGCCGCCGCGGCGGCCGGTGCGGCCGGTGCACTCACCGCCCGGGCCGACCCGGCGCTGCCCTGCGTGGTCGTGGCCGACCCGGTGGCGGCCCTGGGCCGGTTGGCCGCGGCCGTGCACGGCCGGCTGGTCGAGGCGGGGCTGGTGACCATCGGCGTCACCGGTTCCTCCGGCAAGACCTCGACCAAGGACCTGCTGGGCCAGGTGCTGGCCGCCGCCGGCCCGACCGTCAGCCCGCAGGGCTCGTTCAACAACGACATCGGCCTGCCGCTGACCGTGCTCTCCGCCGACGCGGACACCCGCTTCCTGGTGCTGGAGATGGGCTCCCGCGGCCCCGGTCACATCGCCCGGCTGTGCGGGATCGCCCGGCCGACGATCGGCGTCGTCCTCAACGTCGGGTCCGCCCACCTCGGGGAGTTCGGCAGCGCCGAGGTGATCGCCACCAGCAAGGGCGAGCTGGTCGCCGCGCTGCCGGCCACCGGCACGGCCGTGCTCAACGCCGACGACGCGCGGGTGGCCGGCATGGCACCCCGCACGGAGGCCGCCGTGCTGACCACCGGGCTGGCCGAGCACGCCGACGTGCGGGCCACCGGGGTCGAGCTCGACGACGCCGCCCGCGCCCGGTTCACCCTCGTCGCCCGCGGCGAGCAGCACCCGGTGGCCCTGCAGGTCGTCGGGGTGCACCAGGTCGCCAACGCGCTCTCCGCCGCCGGCGCGGCCCTGGCCGCCGGGATGTCGCCCGCCGCCGTCGCGCAGGCGCTGTCGGACGCCGCCCCGCGCAGCCGCTGGCGGATGGAGGTCACCACCCGCGCCGACGGGGTGACCGTCGTCAACGACGCCTACAACGCCAACCCCGAGTCGATGCGCGCGGCGCTGGCCGCGCTCAGCCGGTTGCGCGGACGCCGCCGGATCGCCGTGCTCGGCGCGATGGGCGAGCTCGGCCCCACCGCCGGGGTCGCGCACGAGGAGCTGGGCCGGGACGCCGTGCGCGCCGGGGTCGACCTGGTCGTCTCCGTCGGGCCCGACGCGGCCGGTGTGCACGCGGGCGCCCGGGCGGAACTGGACGCCCGTGGTCGCGCAGGCGACCGCGGGGGAGAGCAGGAGGAGTCCGTGCACCTGCCGGACCGGGCAGCAGCCCGGCGGTTGCTGGGCGAGGTGGTCGGGCCGGGTGACGTCGTCCTGGTCAAGGCCTCGCGCAGTTACGGCCTCGAGGAGCTCGCCGCCGACCTGATCGCCGACGGCGGCCCGGAGGTGACCGCGTGAGGTCCGTCCTCGTCGCCGCCGCCGTCGGGCTGATCGTCTCGATCCTGCTGACCCCGCTGGCGATCAAGGCCTTCCGGCGGCACGGCTTCGGCCAGGAGATCCGGGACGACGGCCCGGAGAGCCACCTGTCGAAGAAGGGCACGCCCACCATGGGCGGCACCGTGATGGTGCTGGCCACGGTGGTGGGCTACCTGGTGGCGCACCTGTTCGTGATCAACCAGGAGGGCCGGGGCGTCACCGCCACCGGTCTGCTGCTGCTGTTCCTGCTGATCGGCCTGGGCACCGTCGGGTTCCTCGACGACTACCTGAAGATCCGCTACCGGCGCAGCCTCGGCCTGAACAAGACCGCGAAGCTGGTCGGGCAGTTGGTCATCGGGGTCACCTTCGCCGTGCTCGCGCTGATGGCCGACGGCGAGGACGGCACCGCGGTGGCCACCACGACGGTCTCCTTCGTCCGGGACATCGCCCCGCTCACCCTGCCGACGGTCGCGTTCGTCGCGCTGGCCTACCTCTTCATCGCCGGCTTCTCCAACGCCGTCAACCTCACCGACGGCCTCGACGGGCTGGCCGCCGGCGCCTCGGCGATGGTGTTCGGCTCCTACGTGGTCATCTCGTTCTGGCAGTTCGGCAACGACTGCGCCGGCGGCCTCGTCGACGGCTGCTACACCGTCCGCGACCCGCTCGACGTGACCCTGGTGGCCGCTGCGGCGATGGGCAGCTGCCTGGGCTTCCTGTGGTGGAACACCTCACCGGCCCGGATCTTCATGGGCGACACCGGCTCCCTGGCCCTGGGCGGGCTGATGGCCGGGCTGGCCATCGTCACCCGCACCGAGCTGCTGCTGGTCGTGCTCGGCGGGCTGTTCGTGGCGGTCACCCTGTCGGTGGTGATCCAGGTCGGCTTCTTCCGGGCCACCCGACGGCGGGTCTTCCGGATGGCACCGCTGCACCACCACTTCGAGCTGGCCGGCTGGGCGGAGAACACCGTCATCGTCCGGTTCTGGCTGGTCACCGGGATGGCCGTCGCCTTCGGGCTGGGGCTGTTCTACGCCGACTGGCTCTCCGTCACGGGGCTCTGAGATGGCGCACACGGACGGGACGGCGGAACGCCCGCTGGGCACGGTGCTGGTCGCCGGGCTGGGGGTCTCCGGCGCCGCGGCCGCCCGGGTGCTGCTGGCCCGCGGGGACGACGTCCTGCTCACCGATGCCGCCGAGCCGGCCGTGCTGGCCGAGCTGGTCGCGGCGGGGGCCCGCTGGCTCGGCGCGCTCAGCGAACCGCCGGAGGACGTCGACCTGGTCGTCACCTCCCCGGGCTGGCGGCCGGACTCCCCGCTGCTGCGGACCGCCGCCGCCCGCGGCGTGGAGGTCATCGGCGAGCCGGAGCTGGCCTGGCGGCTGCGGATCGCGGCCCCGGGCGCAGAACCGGCCCCCTGGTTCGCGGTCACCGGCACGAACGGCAAGACGACGACGGTCACGATGCTCGAGTCCGTCCTGCTGGCCGCCGGGCGGCGGGCGGTCGCGGCGGGCAACGTCGGCCGGCCGCTCATCGAGGTGGTCACCGCCCGCGACGCCGACGGCACCCCCGCCCACGACGCGATCGCCGTGGAGCTCTCCAGCTTCCAGCTGCACTGGTCCTCCTCGATCGCCCCCGCCGGCGCCTGCGTGCTCAACGTCGCCGACGACCACGTCGACTGGCACGGCTCGTTCGACGCCTACCGGGACGCCAAGGCCCAGCTGCTGCGGCTGGCACCGGTCGCGGTCGCCGATGCCGGTGACCCGGTGGCCTCCGGGCTCGTCGGCGGCCACCGGCACCCGGTCACCGTGACCCTCGGCGAGCCCGAGCGCGGCCAGCTCGGCGTCCGGGCCGGCGCCCTCGTCGACCGCGCGTTCAGCGCCGAGCCGGCCGGTGAGGTGCTGGTCGAGCTGGACGCCCTGCAGGTGCGGGGGCCGCACAACACGGTGAACGCCCTGGCCGCCGCGGCGCTGGCCCGGGTCGCCGGGGTCGACGCCGCCGCGGTGGGGCGCGGCCTGGCCGGCTTCCGCGGGGGCGCGCACCGCAACGTGCTGGTCGGCAGCGTCGACGGCATCGACTTCGTCGACGACAGCAAGGCCACCAACCCGCACGCCGCCGGCGCCTCGCTGGCCGCCTACCCCCGGGTGGTGTGGATCGCCGGCGGCCTGCTCAAGGGCGCCGACGTCGATCCGCTGGTCGCCGCGGTCGCCCCACGGCTGGCCGGGGTGGTGCTGCTGGGCCGGGACCGGGAGGTGCTGGCCCGGTCGCTGGCGCGACACGCCCCGACGGTCCCACGCACGGTCGTCCCCAGCGGCGACGATGGCGGCGTGGTGACCGATGGGGACAGTGTGATGCGTGAGGTGGTCGCGGCCGCCGTCCGGCTGGCCCGCCCCGGGGACACCGTGCTGCTCGCCCCGGCGGCGGCCTCGATGGACGTGTTCACCGACTACGCGCACCGCGGCCGGGCCTTCGCCGACGCGGTCCGCGCGCTGGGATGACCGGCCGGTGACGGCGACCACCGGGCAGCGCTCGTCCCGCCGCGCCGGCCGCGAGGACCCACCACCGGCCGCACCCCGCGCCGAGGGCCCGCGCTTCCGCGCCCCGGCCTGGCTCGACGGCCCGATGACCAGCTCGCACCTGGTGCTGGGCTCGGCCGGCATGCTGCTGGCGATCGGCCTGGTCATGGTCTTCTCCGCCTCCTCGATCGAGGCGGCCAAGGCCGGCCAGCCGGCCTGGCTGCCCGGCGTCCGGCAGATCGCCTTCGCCGTCATCGGGCTGCTGGCCATGCTGGTGGCGATGCACCTGCCGGTCGGCCGCATCCGCCAGTTCTCCGGCTGGGGGCTGCTCGGCGTCGTCGGGCTGCTGCTGCTGGTCCTGGTCCCGGGGATCGGGCTCAAGCTGAACGGCTCCCGGGCCTGGTTCGACCTGGGCTTCACCAACTTCCAGCCCTCCGAGCTGGGCAAGCTGGTCTTCGCGCTCTGGGGCGCCCACGTCATCGCCCTGCGGGAGAAGTACCTGACCGTCCGGTCGCTGCTCGTGCCGGTGCTGCCGGTGTTCGGCGTGCTGTCGGTGCTCCTGCTGCTCGAGCCCGACATGGGTGCGGTGGTCAGCCTCGGGCTGGTGCTGGCCGGGCTGATGTGGGCCGGCGGGCTGTCCCGCCGCTACATCGCCGGTGCCGTCGCGCTCGCCGCCGTGGCCGTCGTCCTGATGGTCACGTTCGCGAGCTACCGGATGGCCCGGATCACCTCGTTCCTGGACCCCTTCGCCGATCCGGAGAACGGCGGCTACCAGGCGATCCGCGGGCTGTACGCGCTGGCCACCGGCGGGGTGTGGGGCGTCGGGCTGGGCAACAGCGCGATGAAGTGGAACCTCCTGCCGCACGCGGAGTCCGACTACATCTTCGCGATCATCGGCGAGGAGCTGGGCTTCCTGGGCTGCCTCGTGGTGGTCACCCTGTACGGCATCCTCGCCTGGGCCGGCTTCCGGATCGCCCGCCGGTCCACCGACCGCTTCGTCCAGCTGGCCAGCGTCGCCATCACCGTGTGGCTGGTCGGGCAGGCCGTGATCAACATGGGCTACGTGGTGGGCCTGCTGCCGGTCACCGGCGTGACGCTGCCGCTGATCTCCGCCGGCGGCACCTCGCTCGTCCTCACCCTCTTCGTCGTCGGGCTGCTGGTCCGCTTCGCCCGGGCCGAACCGGCCGCGATCGCCTTCCAGCGGGGCCAGCGCCGCGGTCGGCTCGCCCGGCTGCTGGCGCCGGTGCCCTCGGTGGCCGTCGACCCGGTGCCCTCCCGTCGGCGCCGGGAGACCCGGTCCGCCGGCCGCGCCGGCCCGCCGCCCTCGGCGCCCCGGCGCGGGAACGGCCGGACGGTCGCCCGGGTGACCGGTCACCCGCCGTCGTCCGCCACGGCCCGAGGACGTCGGCCCGAGGAGCCGGCGCCCACCCCGGACGCGCGCCGCAGCGGCGCGGAACGGCAGACTGTCGACCGCCGGCAGAACCCCGGTGACCGCCCGACCGTCCGCAGCCGGCCCTCGTCTGCTGCGGGGCCCGCCCTGCGCGAGGGGCTCCGCGACCGTCCCTGGTCCGGGGAGCCGCCCGCTGCCCGGGGCCGGCCCGACCCGCGGTCCCGCCCCCCGAGAACCGAACGGCCAGGACGCCCGCAGTGACCTCTCCCCAGCCCGACCCCGGCGACGACGTCCCGGGCGCGCCCACGTCCGGTGCCGCACCGGTGCGCGTCGTCCTCGCCGGTGGCGGCACCGGCGGCCACATCGAGCCGATGCTCGCCCTCGCCGACGCCCTGACCCGCCGCACCGGTGCCGCGGATGCGGCGCCGCTGGTCACCTGCCTGGGCACCGCCCGCGGCATGGAGACCCGGCTGGTGCCGGCCCGCGGCTACGACCTGCGGCTCATCCCGCCGGTGCCGTTGCCGCGCAAGCCGACGCCGGACCTGCTGCGCGTCCCGGGCCGGCTCCGCCGGGCCGTCGCCGAGACGCGGGAGCTGCTCACCGAGCTCGACGCGGACGTGGTCGTCGGCTTCGGCGGGTACGTGGCCCTGCCCGCCTACCTGGCCGCCCGCCGGGCCCGCGTCCCGATCGTGGTGCACGAGCAGAACGCGCTGCCGGGGCTGGCCAACCGGATCGGCGCCCGGCTCGCCGCCCGGGTCGCGGTCACCGTGCCGAGCACGCCGCTGCGCGGTGCCGAGCACGTCGGGATGCCGCTGCGGACGGCGATCAGCGGGCTGGACCGGGCCGCCCGGCGCGCCGAGGCGCGGGCCGAGTTCGGGCTGGACCCCGACCGCCCGACGCTGCTGGTGTTCGGGGGCTCGCAGGGCGCCGCGTCGTTGAACCGGGCCGCGGTCGCCGCGGCCGATGCGCTGACCGCCGCCGGGGTGCAGGTGCTGCACGCCCGGGGGCCGAAGAACACCGAGGTGTCGGTGCCCGCGCGGCCGGCCGGGGCGGCTCCCTACGTCGTCGTCGACTACCTGGAGCGGATGGACCTGGCCTACGCCGCGGCGGACCTGGCGCTGTGCCGCTCCGGTGCGGTCACCGTCGCCGAGCTCTCCGCGGTCGGGTTGCCGGCCGCCTTCGTGCCCCTGCCGATCGGCAACGGCGAGCAGCGGCTCAACGCGCTGCCCGTGGTCGAGGCCGGCGGCGCGGTGCTGGTCGCCGACGCCGACCTGTCGCCGGCCTGGATCGAGAGCGAGCTGGTCCCGTTGCTCACCGACCCGCAGGCGCTGTCGGCGCTCGCCGAGCACGCGGCCGCCGCCGGCACCCCCGACGCCGACGAGCGGCTGGCCGACCTCGTGCTGCAGGTCGCCGGCCGGGAGGTGGGCGACCGATGAGCGCCGACGACGTCGCCGCCTGGCGCGGCCCCATCCCGTCGCTGGCCGAGCTCGGGCCGGTGCACTTCATCGGCATCGGCGGCGCCGGGATGAGCGGCATCGCCCGGATCATGCTCGCCCGCGGCGTGCCGGTGTCCGGCAGTGACCGGCGGGACTCACCGGCGCTGCGCGCGCTGGACGCCCTCGGTGCGCGGATCGAGATCGGGCACGCCGCCGACCACTTGGGCGAGGCCACGACCGTGGTCGTCTCCACCGCGATCCGCGACGAGAACGCCGAGCTGGTGGCCGCACGGGACCGCGGGCTGCGCGTGCTGCCGCGGGCGGTGGCGCTGGCGGCGGTGATGGCCGGCCGGCGCAGCGTCGCGGTGGCGGGCACCCACGGGAAGACCTCGACGACCTCGATGCTGACCGTCGCCGTCCAGGCCTGTGGCGTCGACCCCTCCTTCGCCATCGGCGGCACGCTGAACGAGTCCGGCTCCAACGCCCACGCCGGTCAGGGCGACGTCTTCCTCGCCGAGGCCGACGAGAGCGACCGGTCCTTCCTGCTGCTGGCCCCGCGCGGCGGCATCGTCACCAACGTCGAGGCCGACCACCTGGACAACTACGGCGACCTGGCCGCCGTCGAGGCGGCGTTCGACACCTTCGCCCGCACCGTGCCCGCCGACGGCTTCCTGGTGCTGTGTGCCGACGACCCGGGTGCCGCCCGGCTGGCCACGGTCGGCGCCGCCGCCCGGGTGCGCACCTACGGCCAGTCGGCCGGTGCGGACCTGCAGCTGCTCGACCTGGAGGTGGGCCCGGACGGCACCCGGTACACCGCCGTCCTCGACGGCCGGGAGATCGGCGCGGTGCGCATCCAGCTGCCCGGCGTGCACATGGCGCTCAACAGCGCCGCCGCGCTCCTCGCCGGCATCGAGCTGGAGCTCCCGGTCGCCGGGCTGGTCAACGGGCTGGGCCGGTTCGGCGGGGTGCACCGGCGCTTCGAGCTCAAGGGCACCGCCGCCGGGGTCCGCGTGTACGACGACTACGCCCACCACCCCACCGAGGTGGCCGCCCAGCTCCACGCCGCCCGCGCGGTGGTGGGGGAGGGGCGCCTGCTGGTGCTCTTCCAGCCGCACCTCTACAGCCGGACGGCGGAGTTCGCGACCGGCTTCGGCGAGGCCCTGGGCCTGGCCGACGAGGTCGTGGTCATGGAGGTCTACGGCGCCCGGGAGGACCCGGTGCCCGGGGTCACCGGTGCCCTGGTCGCCGACGCGGTGCCGCTGCCCGCCGGGCAGGTCGCCTTCGAGCCTTCCTGGTCGGCGGCCGCCGGCGCGATGGCCGCCCGGGCACGCCCGGGTGACCTGGTGGTGACCATGGGCGCCGGCGACGTGTCGATGGTCGGACCCGAGGTGCTGGTGGCGCTCGCGCCGCCGCCGGAGCTGTCGGACGCGGTGGAGGACGGGCCGGAGCCACCACGGTGAGCCGCACGGGGTCGACGACCCGCGACCGGTCCCGCAGACCGCGCCGCGGCGCCACCCCGGCGGGAGCCGCCGCGCCGGTCACCTCGCTGCGCGCCCGGCGCGGACGGTCCCGGCGCACCGGCACGCCCCGCCGCCGGCTGGTCGTGCTGGCGGTCGGGCTGGCCCTCGTGGTGGCGCTGGCGGCCTGGGTCCTGCTGGCCAGCCCGTTGCTGGCGGTGCGCACCGTGCGGGTCGACGGGGCGGTCGCGCTCTCGGACGCCCAGGTGGTCTCCGTCGCCGGGATCGAGGAGGGCACCCCGTTGGTGCGGGTGGACACCGAGGCGGCGGCCGCCCGGGTGGCGCAGCTGCCCCAGGTCGACCAGGTGGAGGTGACCCGCGGCTGGCCGGGGACGGTCGTGGTCACGCTGGCGGAGCGGGTACCGGTCGCGGTCGTGCAGCAGGGCGGCACCCGAGGACTGGTCGATGCCCGGGGCGTCGTGTTCGACACGATCACCGGCGACGCCCCGCCCGGGGTCGTCCCGCTCGACGTGCGCGAGCCCGGCCCGGACGACGCGGCCACCACCGCCGCGCTGGGTGCGCTCGTCGCGCTGCCGGACGCCGTCCGCAGCCAGGTGACCGGGGTGTCCGCGCGCACCGCCGACGACGTCACGCTGACCCTGACCGACGGTCGGTCGGTGCGGTGGGGGAGTGCTGAGCGCACCGACCGCAAGGCCGAGGTGCTGGGTGCGCTGCTGGACCAGATCGACGAGGGGACCCTCGACCCGGCCGACACCCTCGACGTCAGCACCCCCGACGCGGTCGTCCTGCGCTGACGACCGGTGCCCCGAGGGGTGCAGCGGAGCGTCCGACACGCCCGGCCGGGAAAAAGGTCCGCGAGTCCTCCGTCTCGGGCGTGCCGACGGGGTCGGGAGATGTCTTGAGGGGAACTGGAGACGCTGACCAGGCGGGTCGTCACGTCTGGTGAGTGGGAAGTGACGGATGGGTCGGGAGATCCTCGTGAGAATCCGCCCGATGGACACGCCGAGCCGAGGAGGGTGCTTGCTGCCCCGGATGGGCGCACCTAACTTCGTCCTCACAACGACTCAGTTGACATAACTATAAGGCTTAACCTAAGGATGAGGGTCCAGTTGGGGAGCGCGGCATGACACCTCCGCACAACTACCTAGCGGTCATCAAGGTCGTCGGCATCGGCGGCGGCGGGGTGAACGCGGTCAATCGCATGATCGAGGTCGGCCTCAAGGGGGTCGAGTTCATCGCGATCAACACCGATGCGCAGGCACTGTTGATGAGCGACGCCGACGTCAAGCTCGACGTCGGTCGTGAGCTCACCCGAGGTCTGGGTGCCGGCGCGCAGCCCGACGTCGGCCGGCAGGCCGCCGAGGACCACCGCGAGGAGATCGAAGAGGTGCTCAAGGGCGCCGACATGGTCTTCGTGACGGCCGGCGAGGGCGGCGGCACGGGCACCGGCGGTGCGCCCGTCGTCGCCTCCATCTCCCGCAAGCTCGGCGCCCTGACGATCGGTGTGGTCACCCGCCCGTTCTCCTTCGAGGGGAAGCGGCGGGCGGTCCAGGCCGAGACGGGCATCGAGGAGCTGCGCAACGAGTGCGACACGCTGATCGTGATCCCGAACGACCGGCTGCTGCAGCTGGGCGACCGGAACGTCAGCGTGATGGACGCCTTCCGCACCGCCGACCAGGTCCTGCTCTCCGGTGTGCAGGGCATCACCGACCTGATCACCACCCCCGGTCTGATCAACCTGGACTTCGCCGACGTCAAGTCGGTCATGTCCGGGGCAGGGTCGGCGCTGATGGGGATCGGCAGCGCCCGCGGCGACAACCGCGCGCTGCTGGCCGCCGAGCAGGCGATCGCCTCACCTCTGCTGGAGGCCTCGATGGAGGGCGCCCACGGCGTCCTGCTGTCGATCTCCGGTGGGTCGGACCTGGGTCTGTTCGAGATCAACGAGGCCGCCTCGCTGGTCTCCGACGCCGCGCACCCCGACGCCAACATCATCTTCGGTGCCGTCATCGACGACGCCCTCGGTGACGAGGTGCGGGTCACCGTGATCGCGGCCGGGTTCGACGGTGGCAAGCCCGGCACCCGCAAGGACGCCGGCAGCACGCCGTTGGCGACCTCGGCCCCGACCGCCCCGGCTGCTCCGGCCGCACCGGTCAGTGCTCCGCCGGCGGCCCGTCCGTCGGTGCCGGCGCAGACCGGCGAGCGGCCGGCCAGCCAGGCTCCGGCCCAGGCTGCACCGCCGCAGGTCCCGGCGGCACCCGTGACCTCCTCGCCGTCGGCGCCGCGACCGGGACAGCCCGGCAGTGCGCCGCAGGGTGGCGGGATCACGGTGCCCCCGCTGCCGCCGATCGCCGGGCAGTCCGGCGGCACCCGCCGGCCGCTCGCGACCGACGACTTCGAGGAAGAGCTCGACATCCCCGAGTTCCTGCGCAGCCAGTGAGAGGACCCTCTTTCCCCCCACCCCTCGCAGGCTCGGGGCGGGACCCTGAAAGAGGGCCGTTCCAGCAGGTCGCCATGCTCGCAGCGGGACCTGCACGGGGGCCGTTCCCATGGGATGTGCACGTGGTTGACAGCGCGGCCGCTCTGCCGGCGGTGCGACCCCGACGGGTCGTCACCGACCGGCGGGGCGGCCGTTCTGCTGCGCCGTACGACTCCTTCAACCTGGGCGTCCACGTCGGCGACGACCCCGACGCCGTGGCCGCCAACCGGGCCCGGCTGGCCGGCGAGCTCGGCGTGCCCGGCGACCGGCTGCTCTGGATGACCCAGGTGCACGGCACCGGCGTCGCGATCGTCGAGGACGCCGAGGAGAACCCGGTGGCCGACGTCGACGCACTGGTGACCGCCACCCCCGGGCTGGTGCTCTGCGTGCTGGTGGCCGACTGCGTGCCGGTGCTGCTGGCCGACCCCGTCGCCGGGGTGGTCGCCGCGGTGCACGCCGGCCGGGAGGGCGTGCGCGCCGGTGTCGTCCCGGCCACGCTGGCCGCGATGACCCGGCTGGGCTCCCGCCCCGGCGACGTGGAGGCGCTGCTGGGCCCGGCCGTCTGCGGCCTGGACTACGAGGTGCCGGCGCAGATGCAGGCCGACGTCGCCCGGGTCGCCCCGGCCAGTGCGGTCCGCACCCGGCGCGGCACGCCGGGGCTGGACCTGCGGGCCGGGCTGGCCGAGGTGCTCCGCCGAGCCGGGGTCGGGCAGGTCGTGCACGACCCACGCTGCACCGTCGAGGACCCCCGGCTGTTCAGCCACCGCCGCGACGGCGTGACCGGCCGCCAGGCGGGCGTCGTCTGGCTCGGTTGATCCGGCGGGACCCCGCTCTCCCAGTGTCCCGGGCCGGCGCTGGACCGGGCCGGGACACGGGCCCCGGCAGCACGTCCGGGTCCAGGGGGAGGATCAGGGCATGACGTCCCTCGCCGACAACCTGCGGGCCGTCCGCGCCCGGATCGACGACGCCGCCCGGGCGGCCGGCCGCGACCCGGCCGAGGTGCACCTGCTGGCGGTCAGCAAGACGTGGTCGGCCGAGGACGTCCGGGCCCTCGCCGCACTGGGGCAACGGCACTTCGCCGAGAACCGCGTGCAGGAGCTGGTCGGCAAGGCGGCGGCGCTGGCCGCCGACCCCACCGTCCCCGAGCTCCACTGGCACCTGGTCGGGCAGCTGCAACGGAACAAGGTCGGCCCGGTGGCCCGGCTCGGTGCCACGGTGCACTCGGTCGACCGGGCCCCGCTCGTGACGGCGCTGGCCCGGGCCGCCGAACGCGAGCAGCAGGTCCTGGACGTCTACGTCCAGGTCGACCTGGGCGGCCCGGAGGGCGAGCTCGGCAGTCGGGGTGGCGCCGCGCCGGCCGACGTCCCCGGCCTCGCCGATGCGATCGCCGCGGCGCCGGAGCTGCGCCTGCGCGGCCTGATGGCGGTGACCCCGCGGGCCGAGGAGCCCGGCCCGGCGTTCGAGAGGTTGGCCCGGCTGTCCACCCGGGTGCGCGCCGATCATCCTGGTGCCACGGAGACATCGGCAGGCATGAGCGGCGACCTGGAGGCTGCTGTGACAGCTGGGGCCACCGTGGTGCGTGTCGGTACCGCGTTGTTCGGCACGCGCCCCCTAACCTCCGACGCAGGGCAGTGACGCACCACCCGTGCGCCCTGCCGAGTCACACCAGCACCACCTGAACCACCCAGCAACCTGTTGCAGCGCGGGGCGTCCAGCGCCGACGAGACCAGAGGGAGACGTCCGATGGCCGGAGCGATGCGGAGGATGGGGGTCTACCTCGGCCTCGTCGAGGACGACGACACCCGCGGTGGGTACGACCGCTACGCCGCACGTCAGAGCGACTACGACCGGGACGACCGTGGCTACGACCACGGGTACGACCGCTACGCCGCCGACGACGCCGACCCCGTGGCCGAGGAGTCCCGCTACGGCTACGGCAGCGGCTACGGCGGTGGCTACGACACCGAGTACGCCGGCGTGCGCCTCGCCGACGAGCCGGTCGAGGAGCGCGCCCCCGAGCCCGAGGTCTCGCTCGGGCGGCGTCCCGCCACCCCCCGGACGATCGGACTGGCGGGCACCCCGTCCAGCGGCAGCACCGCAGCGCGCCTCGCCGGTGGCGGCCTGTCCGCCGCCGGAAGCGTCGGCGCCGGCTCCTCGGGCCGCAGCCGGATCTCCTCCGGTGGGTCCGGAGCCGCGGCCGGTCTGGCCATGAGCGAGCCCATGGCGCCGGTCCCCGAGCCCGCCCCGGCCCCGGCC
>NZ_JAAKGN010000107.1:0-16661 GCF_011039295.1 Modestobacter sp. KNN46-3
CGTCGTCCGCTGCCGCAGCGCGGCCGCGACGATCGGGTCGACGCGGGCACCGTTCCCCGCCGAGTGCCTACCCACGGTGAACTCGACCGCGCTCAGTCATGCGGTCAGGATGACACGGTGCGCGCCCTGGGGCGCACCTTCCCGGGAGTCGCGCGATCCTGTTCCACCCGATCGTGACGGTGGGTGACCGGCCTGAGAACCCGGAGGCCTCAGACGCCGCCGTAGCTGTGCAGGCCGGTCGACACCAGGTTGACGAACAGCAGGTTGAAGATCATCACCACGAGGCCGACGATGTTGATCCACGCCGAGGGGCGCCCCCGCCAACCGGCCGTGGTGCGGGCGTGCAGGTAGGCCGCGTAGACGATCCAGGCGATGAACGCCCAGGTCTCCTTCGGGTCCCAGCCCCAGAACCGGCCCCAGGCGCTCTCCGCCCAGATCGCCCCGGCGATGACCGCGAAGGTCCAGATGGGGAAGCCGAAGACGGCGGTGCGGTGGGCCGTGCGGTCCAGCGCGGCGGCCGTGGGCAGCCGGTCCAGCAGCGACGGGGCAGCGGGTGCACCCGTGGCGGCACCGGCGGCCACCGTCGCGTCCCGCCGGCTGCGCACCAGGTAGAGCGCGCTGGCGATGCCGCTGACGAAGAAGATGCCGAACCCGATGGTGGCGGTGCTCACGTGGATCGCCAGCCAGCTGGACCGCAGGGCGGCCACCAGCGGGCCGGCCTCGGCGTACAGGAACAGCCCGATCAGCACCATCGACAGCACCACGGGCGCCAGCAGGAAGACGCCGATGTGCCGCAGCGACGGCGCCCGCACGGCGAGCACCAGGTAGGCCACGACCGCGACCAGGACCACCGCGGTGGCGAACTCGTACATGTTGCCCCAGGGCAACCGGTCGGTGGCCATGCCCCGCGCCACCAGCACCCCGGTGTGGGCGACCGCGCCGAGGCCGGTCAGCACCATCGCGACCAGGCCCAGCCGGCGGGCCCGCGCCGGCTCGACCGGCTCGCCGGCGGCCCGGACGTCGACCGGCGGCTGGGCGGGGACGCCCCCGGCGGCGACCAGGTGCTCGCTGCGCCCGCGGACGGACCGGCCGAAGGCCAGCTCGGCGCAGAAGGCGACCACGGCCAGGGAGTACAGGCCGACGCTGATCGAGAACAGGGTGTCGGACAGTGCGGCCAACGACTCGTCGATCACGACGGCGGTGCCTCCTCATCGGGTGCCGGCCCGTGTCCACGGGCCGCTGGGGTGCTCACCGGGGCGTCGGCGCGGGCGGCCAGGGCTGCCTGCACGTCCTCGGTGAGCGAGGTGAAGCGGGGACCGGTGTCAGCGCTGCCGCGGGTCAGCGAGCCGATCGACAGCACGGTACCCCCGCCGTCCGGGGCGGGGTCGGAGCGGGCGAACACCCGCTCCCGGCGCACCAGCAGCATGCCCAGCAGGCCCACCAGGACGGCGATCGACGCCCCGAGCACCCACACCTGGCCGGGGTCGTGCGACACCTGCAGCGCCGCGAACTCCTTCAGGCCGCTGAAGGTGACGACGGTGCCGTCGGGCAGGGTGGTCGACTCCCCCACGGCGAGGTTCGTCCGGGCCACCCGGTTCAGCAGTCCCCGGTCGATCTGGTCCCGGTCCAGCGCGTAGACCGACTGCGGCAGGCCGGAGTCCAGCCCCAGGTAGCCGGTGTAGACGTCGATGCCGACCTTCGGGTCCAGCGGCCGCGGGCTGATCGAGGTCAGGAAGCCTGCCTCCAGCACACCGGTCGGGGCGAGGAAGCCCTCGATCGCCAGCTGCTCGGTCGAGCCGGCACCCAGGTCGGGCACCTTCAGCACGCCCTGGCTGAGCATCGTCCCCAGGTCGGCGGGGAGGAACGGCGCGGAGAGGTCGGTGAACGTCTGGCCGTCCGGCCGGGTGATGCTGAAGACGGGGCTGAAGCCGTGCCCGGTGACGTAGACCCGGTCGCCGCCCACCCGCAGCGGGTCGTTGACCCCGATGGTGGTGCCCACCGGGTCGGCGCCGTCCAGCTCCCAGCTGATGTCCGCGGTGTACGAGGCGGCGGTGAGGTTCTCCTCGTACTCCGCCTCGAAGTCCTCGAGGTCCACGCACAGCCGCGAGAGGTCCTCACCGTCGACCAGCGGCCCGGACCGGTGGGTGTCGTACTGCTGGAACGCGTTGCAGAAGCCCTGGCCCTCGGTCACCAGGATGCTGCCCTCGTAGCCCCAGAGCTTCCCGCCGGCCAGGCCGAGCAGCAGCGCCAGCAGCGAGAGGTGGAACAGCACGTTGCCGGTCTCCCGGAGGTAGCCCTTCTCCGCGGAGACCTCCGGACCGGACCGGCCCTCCCGGCGGACGACGCGGAACCGGCGGACCCGCAGCTCCTCCTCCACCACGTCCAGCGCGGCCGGGCCGGCCAGTGAGGTGGTCAGTGCCGCCGACTCCGGCAGCCGCTGCAGGTGCCGGGGTGCCGTCGGCGGCGGGGTGAAGAGCGCCCGGCCGTGCTCGATCGCCCGGGGCACGACGCAGCCGATCAGCGAGATGAACAGCAGCAGGTAGATCGCCGCGAACCAGGGCGAGCTGAAGACGTCGAACAGGTACAGCCGGTCCAGCCAGGGTCCGAGCGTGGGGTACTCGGCCAGGTAGCCGGCCACGTCGCTCTGCGACAGCGACCGCTGCGGCAGCAGCGACCCCGGGATCGCCGCGACGGCCAGCAGGAACAGCAGGATCAGCGCCGTGCGCATCGCGGTGAGCTGCCGCCACCAGCGCAGCAGCCGGCCCGCCACCCGGCGGCCGGGCGAGGGCGGGGACGGCGGGCTGGCCGGTGCGGCCGGGCGCGGCGGGGCGGTGGCGGTCACCGGGCCTCCTCGCTGGCGCTCGTCGCCCCGGCGACAGGGCGTGCTGTGCTCATCGGTGATCTCGCGAGCTCGGTCACAGCGGCGCCGACTCGGCCAGACCGGTGGCGGCCAGCCAGCCGCGCAGCCAGATCATCAGCTCGGTCCACGCCCCGGTGACCAGCATCAGCCCGACGCCGATCAGCACGACCCCACCGATCCGGGTGACCGTGCGGGCGTTGCGGCGCAGGAACGACATGGCGCCCACGGCCCAGCGGGCGCCCAGCGCCACGAGCACGAACGGCACGCCGAGCCCCAGGCAGTAGGCAAGCCCCAGGAACGCGCCCCGCCCGACGGTCGCCTCGCTGAAGGCCAGGCTCTGCACGGCCTGCAGGGTCGGGCCCAGGCACGGGGTCCAGCCCAGGCCGAAGACCACGCCCAGCAGCGGGGCGCCGGCCAGGCCGACGGCGGGGCGGGCGGAGATCCGGGCGGTGCGCTGCAGGAACGGCAGCCAGCCGAGGAAGCCGAGCCCCACCACGATGGTGACCAGGCCCATCACCCGGGTGATCACGTCGTTGTACTCGAGCAGCAGCCGGCCCAGCCCGCCCACGGCGCTGCTGATCGCCACGAAGACCACCGTGAAGCCGAGCACGAACAACACCGAGCCCAGCACCATCCGGCCGCGTGAGGCCCGCTCGTCGACCGGTCCGACGGCGGTGGCCACCGAGGCGCCGCCGGTGAGGGGCTGGGTCCCCGACACGGCACCGGCCGACGTCGGGACCGGAGCCGGGACCGGAGCCGCCGTCCGCGGGGCGCTGCCCACCAGACCGGTGACGTAGGAGAGGTAGCCGGGGACCAGCGGCAGCACGCAGGGCGAGGCGAAGCTGATCAGCCCGGCCAGCGCGGCCACCGCGGCGGCGACCAGCAGCGGCCCGTCGCCGATCAGCTCCCTGATGGCCTCCACCACGGCTCAGGCCTCCCCGGTCAGCTGCGCGATCACCGTGCGCAGGTCGTCCTGGCGCACAGCACCGGTGTACACCGCTGCGACGCGACCTTCACGGTCCAGCACGATCGTCGAGGGGATCGCGGCGGCCGGGTAGTCGCGGAAGGCCAGCGCCACCTCACCGCGGGGGTCGAACAGCGAGGGGAAGGTGATCCCCTTGCTCTCCAGGAAGGCGTTGGCCAGCTGTTCGGTGTCCTTGACGTTCAGGCCGAGGAACTGGACGCCGTCGTCCCGGACCTCGGTGTAGACCTCCTGGAACTCGGGGCTCTCCACCCGGCAGGGCGCGCACCACGAGCCCCAGAAGTTGAGCACCGCGACGTCCCCGGCCAGCTGGCCGGAGTCGAACTCCCCGCCGTCGAGCAGCGTGCCGGAGAAGTCCGGGGCGGTGGCCCGCTCCCCCTCGGGGATGACCTCGCCGTACGGCGTGGCCGCCTCGAAGCGGAACTCACCGCCGTTGGTCACGTCCACTGGTTCGTCGCCGGTGCTGCAGCCCGCGGTGAGCACCGCGGCCACCGCCAGCGCCGCCGCCAGTCGGCTATGCACCGGGCACCGCATCGGGGTCGGTGGCCCCGGCCGGCTCGGCGTAATCCAGCCGCACCAGCCGGTCGCCGTCGTAGGTGAGCGAGGTGACGCTGGCCAGCCCGCACTCCCGGCGCCGCGGGTCGTGCAGGTAACGACGGCCCTCCAGGTGCAGCCGCACCGTCCAGACCGGCAGCTGGTGGCTCACGCAGACGGCGGCGTGCCCGCGGGCGGCGTCCCGGGCCGTGTCGATCGCACCGAGCATCCGCGCGGCGATCTCCCGGTACGGCTCGCCCCACGACGGCGTCCACGGGTTGCGCAGCCGCCACCAGTTGCCCGGGTGCCGCATCGCCCCGTCACCGACGCCGAAGGTCTTGCCCTCGAAGGAGTTGCCGGCCTCGATCAGCCGCTCGTCCGTGGCGATCTCCAGCCCCAGCGTGTCGGCGATCGGGCGCGCGGTCTGCTGCGCACGCTCCAGCGGGCTGGCCACCAGGTGGGTGACGTCGCGGTCGGCGAACCAGGCGGCCGCGGTGCGGGCCATGCCCTCGCCGGCCTCGCTCAGCCGGTAGCCGGGGAGTCGCCCGTAGAGCACGCCGGCCGGGTTGTGCACCTCGCCGTGCCGCATCAGGTGGACGACGGTCGTCTCGCTCACGGCTGCAGCTCCAGGGTGTCCTTCGCCTCGGGCGAGGCGGGGCCGCCGGCAGCGGCCGCGGCGGCCGACGCAGCGGCGGGCAACGCGGCCAGCACGTGGTCGAGCGCCTCGTCGTCCAGGGCGGCGCTGACGAACCACGCCTCGAACGCGGAGGGCGGCAGGTAGACGCCGCGGGCGAGCATGGCGTGGAAGAAGGCGGTGTGCGCGGCGACGTCCTGGCTGCGGGCGTCGTCGTAGTCGCGCACCTGGCGCTCGTCCGGGACGAAGAACACCGAGAACATCGAGCCGGCCTGCTGCACCCGGTGCGGCACCCCGGCGGCGAAGAGCGCCGCGCTGGCGGCACCCCGCAGCAGGGCGGCGACGGAGTCACACCGCTCGTAGACCTCGTCGGTGCACAGCCGCAGCGTGGTCAGCCCGGCCGCCACCGCCACCGGGTTCCCGGCCAGCGTGCCCGCCTGGTAGACCGGCCCGGACGGGGCGAGCTGGTCCATCACGTCGGCGCGGCCACCGAACGCCGCGGCCGGCATGCCCCCGCCCATGACCTTGCCGAAGGTGAACAGGTCGGCGTCCACCGGGTCCAGGCCGTACCAGCCGGCGCCAGAGACCCGGAACCCGGTCATCACCTCGTCGACCAGCAGCAGCGCCCCGGAGGCCGCGGTGATCCGGCGCAGGTGGCCGTTGAACCCGTCCAGCGGCGGGACGACGCCCATGTTCCCGGCGGCCGCCTCGGTGACGACACAGGCGATCTGGTCGCCGCGCTCGGCGAAGACCGCCTCGACCGCGGCGACGTCGTTGTAGGGCAGCACGATCGTGTCGGCCGCCGCGCCCGTGGTCACGCCTGGGGTGTCGGGGAGGCCGAGGGTGGCGACGCCGGACCCGGCCGAGGCCAGCAGCGCGTCGACGTGGCCGTGGTAGCAGCCGGCGAACTTCACGATCAGCGGCCGGCCGGTGTACCCGCGGGCCAGTCGCACCGCGGAGAGGACCGCCTCCGTGCCGGAGTTGACCAGCCGCACCCGCTCGACCGGGGCGACCCGGGAGACGATCTCCTCGGCCAGTTCTGCCTCACCGGCCGTGGGGGTGCCGAAGGTGAAGCCGCGGCGGGCCGCCTCGGTGACGGCGGCGACGACCTCCGGGTGGGCGTGCCCCAGGATCATCGGGCCCCAGGAGGCCACCAGGTCCACGTAGCGGCGGCCGTCGACGTCGGTCAGCCAGGGGCCCGAGCCCGAGGCCATGAACCGCGGGGTGCCCCCGACGGCCCGGAAGGCGCGCACCGGGGAGTTCACCCCGCCGGGCGTCACCCGACCCGCCCGCTCGAACAGCTCTGCCGACACCGGGGCCTCGTACGGGTAGGGCTCAGTCACGGTCCCACTCTCCCAGGTTCGTCTGTGTGCACGGATCCGGTGATGGAACGGCCGCCTTCGAGCGGCCCACGCGAAGCCCTGAGGCCCCCTTGCAGGGTCCCGCCGCGAGCTTGCGAGTGGCGGGGGGCAAGGGGGTCCTTCTGCTTCCTCAGCGCAGCCAGCGGGCGGCCTCGACCGCCCAGTAGGTCAGCACCGAGCCCGCACCGGCCCGCCGGATCGAGGTCAGCGTCTCCAGGACAGCCCGCTCGCGGTCGACCCAGCCGTTGGCGGCGGCCGCTTCGACCATCGCGTACTCGCCGCTGACCTGGTAGGCGGCCACCGGGACGTCGACGGCGTCGGCCACCCGGGCGATGATGTCCAGGTAGGGCCCGGCCGGCTTGACCATCACCGCGTCCGCGCCCTCGGCGAGGTCCTGCGCCACCTCGCGCAGCGCCTCGTCGGTGTTCGGCGGGTCCATCTGGTAGGTCGAGCGGTCACCGAACTGCGGCGCTCCCTCGGCCGCCTCGCGGAAGGGCCCGTAGAACCCGGAGGCGTACTTGGCGGCGTAGGCCAGGATCGGCGTCTCGGTGTACGCGGCGCTGTCCAGCCCGGCGCGGATCGCCGCGACCTGGCCGTCCATCATCCCGCTCGGGGCGATCACGTGCGCCCCGGCCTGGGCCTGGGCGATCGCGACGGCGGCGTACCGGTCGAGCGTCGGGTCGTTGTCGACCACGCCCGCCGGGGTGACCACGCCGCAGTGCCCGTGGTCGGTGTACTCGCACAGGCACAGGTCGGCCATCAGCACGAGCTCGTCGCCGAGGTCGGCGCGCAGCTGCTGCAGCGCCGCGTTGACCACGCCGTCGGCGGCGTCGGCCTGCGAGCCGACGGCGTCCTTGTCCGCCGGGATGCCGAACAGCATCAGCCCGCTGATCCCGGCCTCGGCCGCCTCGGCGGCGGCCTTCCGCAGCGACTCGGGGGTGTGCTGGACGACGCCGGGCATGGAGCTGATCGGCACCGGCTCGGCGATGCCCTCCTTGACGAAGACGGGCAGCACCAGGTCGGCCGGGGACAGCCGGGTCTGCGCCGTCCACCGGCGCATGGCCGGGGTCGAGCGCAGCCGACGACCCCGGGCGAACCCGGGGTTCGCGCCGCCCTGGCGGGAGGTCACTTGGACTCCCCGGCCTCCGCCTCGGCCCGGCGGGCCTGGGCGAACTCGGCGAGCGCGTCGACCAGCGGGCCGACGGCCGCGGTCTCCGGCTGCACGTCCACCCGCAGGCCGAACTCGGTGGCACTGGCCGCGGTGGCCGGGCCGATCACCGAGACGACGGTGCGGGCGTGCGGCTTGCCCGCGATGCCGACCAGGTTCCGCACGGTCGAGGACGAGGTGAAGCAGACGGCGTCGAAGCCGCCGCCCTTGATCGCCTCGCGCACCGCGGCCGGCGGCGGCGCCGCCCGCACGGTGCGGTAGGCGGTGACGTCGTCGATCTCCCAGCCGCGCTCCTTGAGCCCGGCCGCGAGGGTCTCGGTGGCGATGTCGGCCCGGGGCAGCAGCACCCGGTCGATCGGGTCGAAGACGTCGTCGTACGGCGGGAAGTCGGCCAGCAGGCCCTCGCTGGACTGGTCGCCGCTGGGCACCAGCTCGGGCACGATGCCGAACTCGCGCACCGCGTCGGCGGTCTGCTGCCCGACGCAGGCGACCTTGACCCCGGCGAAGGCGCGGGCGTCCAGGCCGAGCTCGGTGAACTTCTCGCGGACGGCGCGCACCGCGTTGGTCGAGGTGAACACGATCCAGCCGTAGCGGCCGGTGACCAGGCCCTTGACCGCGCGGTCCATCTGCGCGGGGCTGCGGGGCGGCTCGACGGCGATCGTCGGCACCTCCACCGGGACGGCGCAGAAGAGCATCGCCGCCAAGCTCACCGCCGTCGCCGAGAAGTCCGCCGGGCTGGACAGCCTGGCCGGGCCGGTCGTGGTCACCGTCGGTGCCGTGGTCGACAAGCGCGCCAAGCTCTCCTGGTGGGAGAGCCGCCCGCTGTTCGGCTGGCGGGTGCTGGTGCCGCGCACCAAGGAGCAGGCCGGCGACATGAGCGAGCGGCTGCGCGCCTACGGGGCCGTCCCGGTGGAGGTGCCGACGATCGCCGTCGAGCCGCCCCGCAGCCCCGCGCAGATGGACCGCGCGGTCAAGGGCCTGGTCACCGGCCGCTACGGCTGGATCGTGTTCACCTCGACCAACGCGGTGCGCGCCGTCCGCGAGAAGTTCACCGAGCTCGGCCTGGACGCCCGCGCCTTCGCCGGGGTCAAGGTCGCCTGCGTCGGGCAGCAGACCGCCGACGCGGTGCGCGAGTTCGGCATCGTGCCCGAGCTGGTGCCCAGCGGCGACCAGTCCAGCGAGGGCCTGCTGGCCGACTTCCCGCCGTACGACGACGTCTTCGACCCGATCGACCGGGTGCTGCTGCCCCGGGCCGACATCGCCACCGAGACCCTCGCGGCCGGGCTCAAGGAGCGCGGCTGGGAGATCGACGACGTCACCGCCTACCGCACCGTGCGGGCGGCGCCGCCGCCGGCCGCGGTGCGCGAGGCGATCAAGGGCGGCGGCTTCGACGCCGTCTGCTTCACCTCGTCCTCGACCGTGCGGAACCTGGTCGGCATCGCGGGCAAGCCGCACGCCCGCACCGTCGTCTCGGTGATCGGCCCGGCCACCGCGGCCAGTGCCACCGAGTTCGGCCTGCGGGTGGACGTGCAGCCGGAGACCGCGGCCGTCGGCCCGCTGGTCGACGCGCTCGCCGAGTTCGCCCAGGCCCGCCGGGCCGAGGCGGAGGCCGGGGAGTCCAAGTGACCTCCCGCCAGGGCGGCGCGAACCCCGGGTTCGCCCGGGGTCGTCGGCTGCGCTCGACCCCGGCCATGCGCCGGTGGACGGCGCAGACCCGGCTGTCCCCGGCCGACCTGGTGCTGCCCGTCTTCGTCAAGGAGGGCATCGCCGAGCCGGTGCCGATCAGCTCCATGCCCGGCGTCGTCCAGCACACCCCCGAGTCGCTGCGGAAGGCCGCCGCCGAGGCGGCCGAGGCCGGGATCAGCGGGCTGATGCTGTTCGGCATCCCGGCGGACAAGGACGCCGTCGGCTCGCAGGCCGACGCCGCCGACGGCGTGGTCAACGCGGCGCTGCAGCAGCTGCGCGCCGACCTCGGCGACGAGCTCGTGCTGATGGCCGACCTGTGCCTGTGCGAGTACACCGACCACGGGCACTGCGGCGTGGTCACCCCGGCGGGCGTGGTCGACAACGACCCGACGCTCGACCGGTACGCCGCCGTCGCGATCGCCCAGGCCCAGGCCGGGGCGCACGTGATCGCCCCGAGCGGGATGATGGACGGCCAGGTCGCGGCGATCCGCGCCGGGCTGGACAGCGCCGCGTACACCGAGACGCCGATCCTGGCCTACGCCGCCAAGTACGCCTCCGGGTTCTACGGGCCCTTCCGCGAGGCGGCCGAGGGAGCGCCGCAGTTCGGTGACCGCTCGACCTACCAGATGGACCCGCCGAACACCGACGAGGCGCTGCGCGAGGTGGCGCAGGACCTCGCCGAGGGCGCGGACGCGGTGATGGTCAAGCCGGCCGGGCCCTACCTGGACATCATCGCCCGGGTGGCCGACGCCGTCGACGTCCCGGTGGCCGCCTACCAGGTCAGCGGCGAGTACGCGATGGTCGAAGCGGCCGCCGCCAACGGCTGGGTCGACCGCGAGCGGGCTGTCCTGGAGACGCTGACCTCGATCCGGCGGGCCGGTGCGGGCTCGGTGCTGACCTACTGGGCGGTCGAGGCCGCCCGCTGGCTGCGCTGAGGAAGCAGAAGGACCCCCTTGCCCCCCGCCACTCGCAAGCTCGCGGCGGGACCCTGCAAGGGGGCCTCAGGGCTTCGCGTGGGCCGCTCGAAGGCGGCCGTTCCATCACCGGATCCGTGCACACAGACGAACCTGGGAGAGTGGGACCGTGACTGAGCCCTACCCGTACGAGGCCCCGGTGTCGGCAGAGCTGTTCGAGCGGGCGGGTCGGGTGACGCCCGGCGGGGTGAACTCCCCGGTGCGCGCCTTCCGGGCCGTCGGGGGCACCCCGCGGTTCATGGCCTCGGGCTCGGGCCCCTGGCTGACCGACGTCGACGGCCGCCGCTACGTGGACCTGGTGGCCTCCTGGGGCCCGATGATCCTGGGGCACGCCCACCCGGAGGTCGTCGCCGCCGTCACCGAGGCGGCCCGCCGCGGCTTCACCTTCGGCACCCCCACGGCCGGTGAGGCAGAACTGGCCGAGGAGATCGTCTCCCGGGTCGCCCCGGTCGAGCGGGTGCGGCTGGTCAACTCCGGCACGGAGGCGGTCCTCTCCGCGGTGCGACTGGCCCGCGGGTACACCGGCCGGCCGCTGATCGTGAAGTTCGCCGGCTGCTACCACGGCCACGTCGACGCGCTGCTGGCCTCGGCCGGGTCCGGCGTCGCCACCCTCGGCCTCCCCGACACCCCAGGCGTGACCACGGGCGCGGCGGCCGACACGATCGTGCTGCCCTACAACGACGTCGCCGCGGTCGAGGCGGTCTTCGCCGAGCGCGGCGACCAGATCGCCTGTGTCGTCACCGAGGCGGCCGCCGGGAACATGGGCGTCGTCCCGCCGCTGGACGGGTTCAACGGCCACCTGCGCCGGATCACCGCGGCCTCCGGGGCGCTGCTGCTGGTCGACGAGGTGATGACCGGGTTCCGGGTCTCTGGCGCCGGCTGGTACGGCCTGGACCCGGTGGACGCCGACCTGTTCACCTTCGGCAAGGTCATGGGCGGGGGCATGCCGGCCGCGGCGTTCGGTGGCCGCGCCGACGTGATGGACCAGCTCGCCCCGTCCGGGCCGGTCTACCAGGCGGGCACGCTGGCCGGGAACCCGGTGGCGGTGGCGGCCGGGCTGACCACGCTGCGGCTGTGCACCGACGAGGTCTACGAGCGGTGTGACTCCGTCGCCGCCCTGCTGCGGGGTGCCGCCAGCGCGGCGCTCTTCGCCGCCGGGGTGCCGCACCGGGTGCAGCAGGCCGGCTCGATGTTCTCGGTGTTCTTCGTCCCGGACGAGCGCCAGGTGCGCGACTACGACGACGCCCGCAGCCAGGACGTCGCCGCGCACACCGCCTTCTTCCACGCCATGCTCGCCCGCGGCGTCTACCTGCCGCCCTCCGCGTTCGAGGCGTGGTTCGTCAGCGCCGCCCTGGACGACGAGGCGCTCGACCACGTGCTGGCCGCGTTGCCCGCCGCTGCGTCGGCCGCCGCGGCCGCTGCCGGCGGCCCCGCCTCGCCCGAGGCGAAGGACACCCTGGAGCTGCAGCCGTGAGCGAGACGACCGTCGTCCACCTGATGCGGCACGGCGAGGTGCACAACCCGGCCGGCGTGCTCTACGGGCGACTCCCCGGCTACCGGCTGAGCGAGGCCGGCGAGGGCATGGCCCGCACCGCGGCCGCCTGGTTCGCCGACCGCGACGTCACCCACCTGGTGGCCAGCCCGCTGGAGCGTGCGCAGCAGACCGCGCGCCCGATCGCCGACACGCTGGGGCTGGAGATCGCCACGGACGAGCGGCTGATCGAGGCCGGCAACTCCTTCGAGGGCAAGACCTTCGGCGTCGGTGACGGGGCGATGCGGCACCCGGGCAACTGGTGGCGGCTGCGCAACCCGTGGACGCCGTCGTGGGGCGAGCCGTACCGGGAGATCGCCGCGCGGATGCTCGGTGCGATCGACACGGCCCGGGACGCCGCCCGCGGGCACGCCGCCGTCTGCGTGAGCCACCAGCTGCCGGTCTGGACGGTGCGGCTGCACCTGGAGGGCCGTCGTTACCTGCACGACCCGCGGCGCCGGGAGTGCGGGCTGGCCAGCGTCACCTCGCTCACCTACGACGGCGACCGGCTGGTGCGGCTGGATTACGCCGAGCCGGCCGGGGCCACCGACCCCGATGCGGTGCCCGGTGCATAGCCGACTGGCGGCGGCGCTGGCGGTGGCCGCGGTGCTCACCGCGGGCTGCAGCACCGGCGACGAACCAGTGGACGTGACCAACGGCGGTGAGTTCCGCTTCGAGGCGGCCACGCCGTACGGCGAGGTCATCCCCGAGGGGGAGCGGGCCACCGCCCCGGACTTCTCCGGCACGCTGCTCGACGGCGGGGAGTTCGACTCCGGCCAGCTGGCCGGGGACGTCGCGGTGCTCAACTTCTGGGGCTCGTGGTGCGCGCCCTGCCGGGTGGAGAGCCCCGAGTTCCAGGAGGTCTACACCGAGGTCCGGGACGACGGCGTCCAGTTCCTCGGCCTGAACGTCAAGGACACCGAACAGCTGGCCAACGCCTTCCTGGAGAGCAAGGGGATCACCTTCCCCTCGCTGTTCGACCCCCGCGGTGAGGTGGCGCTGGCCTTCCGCGACTACCCGGCCGCCGCGATCCCCTCGACGATCGTGCTGGACCGTGAAGGTCGCGTCGCAGCGGTGTACACCGGTGCTGTGCGCCAGGACGACCTGCGCACGGTGATCGCGCAGCTGACCGGGGAGGCCTGAGCCGTGGTGGAGGCCATCAGGGAGCTGATCGGCGACGGGCCGCTGCTGGTCGCCGCCGCGGTGGCCGCGCTGGCCGGGCTGATCAGCTTCGCCTCGCCCTGCGTGCTGCCGCTGGTCCCCGGCTACCTCTCCTACGTCACCGGTCTGGTGGGCAGCGCCCCGCGGACGGCGGCTCCGGTCCCGGCTCCGGTCCCGACGTCGGCCGGTGCCGTGTCGGGGACCCAGCCCCTCACCGGCGGCGCCTCGGTGGCCACCGCCGTCGGACCGGTCGACGAGCGGGCCTCACGCGGCCGGATGGTGCTGGGCTCGGTGTTGTTCGTGCTCGGCTTCACGGTGGTCTTCGTGGCGATCAGCAGCGCCGTGGGCGGGCTGGGCCGGCTGCTGCTCGAGTACAACGACGTGATCACCCGGGTGATGGGCCTGGTCACCATCGTGGTGGGGCTCGGCTTCCTCGGCTGGCTGCCGTTCCTGCAGCGCACCGCCCGGATCTCCGCCCGCCCCGCCGTCGGCCTGGCCGGCGCCCCGCTGCTGGGCGTGGTCTTCGGCCTGGGCTGGACCCCGTGCCTGGGCCCGACCCTGCAGGCCGTGCAGAGCCTGGCCTTCAGCGAGGCGACCGTCGGGCGGGGCGCGTTCCTGGGGCTTGCCTACTGCCTGGGGCTCGGCGTGCCGTTCGTGCTCGTGGCGCTGGGCGCCCGCTGGGCCGTGGGCGCCATGTCGTTCCTGCGCCGCAACGCCCGCACGGTCACCCGGATCGGTGGGGTCGTGCTGATCGGCGTCGGGCTGATGCTGGTCACCGGGGCGTGGACCGAGCTGATGATCTGGCTGCGCGGCTGGCTGGCCGCCACCGGTCTGGCCGAGTCGGCGCCGCTGTGACCGAGCTCGCGAGATCACCGATGAGCACAGCACGCCCTGTCGCCGGGGCGACGAGCGCCAGCGAGGAGGCCCGGTGACCGCCACCGCCCCGCCGCGCCCGGCCGCACCGGCCAGCCCGCCGTCCCCGCCCTCGCCCGGCCGCCGGGTGGCGGGCCGGCTGCTGCGCTGGTGGCGGCAGCTCACCGCGATGCGCACGGCGCTGATCCTGCTGTTCCTGCTGGCCGTCGCGGCGATCCCGGGGTCGCTGCTGCCGCAGCGGTCGCTGTCGCAGAGCGACGTGGCCGGCTACCTGGCCGAGTACCCCACGCTCGGACCCTGGCTGGACCGGCTGTACCTGTTCGACGTCTTCAGCTCGCCCTGGTTCGCGGCGATCTACCTGCTGCTGTTCATCTCGCTGATCGGCTGCGTCGTGCCCCGGGCGATCGAGCACGGCCGGGCGCTCTTCACCCCGCCGCCGACGGCACCCCGGCACCTGCAGCGGCTGCCGGAGTCGGCGGCACTGACCACCTCACTGGCCGGCCCGGCCGCGCTGGACGTGGTGGAGGAGGAGCTGCGGGTCCGCCGGTTCCGCGTCGTCCGCCGGGAGGGCCGGTCCGGTCCGGAGGTCTCCGCGGAGAAGGGCTACCTCCGGGAGACCGGCAACGTGCTGTTCCACCTCTCGCTGCTGGCGCTGCTGCTCGGCCTGGCCGGCGGGAAGCTCTGGGGCTACGAGGGCAGCATCCTGGTGACCGAGGGCCAGGGCTTCTGCAACGCGTTCCAGCAGTACGACACCCACCGGTCCGGGCCGCTGGTCGACGGTGAGGACCTCTCGCGGCTGTGCGTGGACCTCGAGGACTTCGAGGCGGAGTACGAGGAGAACCTCACCGCCGCCTCGTACACCGCGGACATCAGCTGGGAGCTGGACGGCGCCGACCCGGTGGGCACCACCATCGGGGTCAACGACCCGCTGCGGGTGGGCGGCGACCGGGTCTACGTCACCGGGCACGGCTTCAGCCCCGTCTTCAGCATCACCCGGCCGGACGGCCAGACGTTCACCGACCTCTCCGCGCCGTTCCTCCCCGCCGACCTGGGGACGATGCTCAGCCAGGGCGTGCTGAAGGTGCCCGACCTGGGTGCCGGCTCGACCGAGCAGCTGGCGATCGAGGGCTTCCTCGCCCCGACCGGTGTGCTGGAGGCAGGCTTCCTGACCTCGATCAGCCCGCGGCCGCTGGACCCGAAGGTCGGCATCGACGTCTACACCGGCTACCTGGGGCTGGACTCCGGCCTGCCGCAGTCGGTCTACGCGCTGGACCGGGACCAGATCGACCGGGGACTGCTGAACCGGGTGGCCCGGACGAACCTCGCCGTGGGGGAGTCGACCACCCTGCCCGACGGCACCGTCGTCACCTTCAGCGGCCTGAAGGAGTTCGCGGCGCTGCAGGTGTCGCACGACCCCGGCCAGGTGTGGGTGCTCGGGGCGTCGATCGCCGTCCTGGTGGGCCTGCTGGGCATGCTGCTGGTGCGCCGGGAGCGGGTGTTCGCCCGCTCCGACCCCGCCCCGGACGGCGGGGGTACCGTGCTGTCGATCGGCTCGCTGACCCGCGGCAGCGCTGACACCGGTCCCCGCTTCACCTCGCTCACCGAGGACGTGCAGGCAGCCCTGGCCGCCCGCGCCGACGCCCCGGTGAGCACCCCAGCGGCCCGTGGACACGGGCCGGCACCCGATGAGGAGGCACCGCCGTCGTGATCGACGAGTCGTTGGCCGCACTGTCCGACACCCTGTTCTCGATCAGCGTCGGCCTGTACTCCCTGGCCGTGGTCGCCTTCTGCGCCGAGCTGGCCTTCGGCCGGTCCGTCCGCGGGCGCAGCGAGCACCTGGTCGCCGCCGGGGGCGTCCCCGCCCAGCCGCCGGTCGACGTCCGGGCCGCCGGCGAGCCGGTCGAGCCGGCGCGGGCCCGCCGGCTGGGCCTGGTCGCGATGGTGCTGACCGGCCTCGGCGCGGTCGCCCACACCGGGGTGCTGGTGGCGCGGGGCATGGCCACCGACCGGTTGCCCTGGGGCAACATGTACGAGTTCGCCACCGCGGTGGTCCTGGTCGCGGTCGTGGCCTACCTGGTGCTCGCCGTGCGGGCGCCGTCGCTGCGGCACATCGGCGTCTTCCTGCTGGCGCCCGTGGTGCTGTCGATGGTGCTGATCGGGCTGTTCCTGTACGCCGAGGCCGGCCCGCTGGTGGCCGCCCTGCGGTCCAGCTGGCTGGCGATCCACGTGAGCACCGCCACCATCGGGTTCGGCATCTTCTTCGTCAGCGGCATCGCCAGCGCGCTCTACCTGGTGCGCAGCCGGCGGGACGCGACGGTGGCCGCCGGTGCCGCCACGGGTGCACCCGCTGCCCCGTCGCTGCTGGACCGGCTGCCCACGGCCGCCGCGCTGGACCGCACGGCCCACCGCACCGCCGTCTTCGGCTTCCCCATCTGGACCTTCGCGGTCATCGCCGGGGCGATCTGGGCGGAGAGCGCCTGGGGCCGGTTCTGGGGCTGGGACCCGAAGGAGACCTGGGCGTTCATCGCCTGGATCGTCTACGCGGCCTACCTGCACGCCCGCACCACGGCCGGTTGGCGGGGGCGCCCCTCGGCGTGGATCAACATCGTCGGCCTCGTGGTGATGATCTTCAACCTGCTGTTCGTCAACCTGGTGTCGACCGGCCTGCACAGCTACGGCGGCGTCTGAGGCCTCCGGGTTCTCAGGCCGGTCACCCACCGTCACGATCGGGTGGAACAGGATCGCGCGACTCCCGGGAAGGTGCGCCCCAGGGCGCGCACCGTGTCATCCTGACCGCATGACTGAGCGCGGTCGAGTTCACCGTGGGTAGGCACTCGGCGGGGAACGGTGCCCGCGTCGACCCGATCGTCGCGGCCGCGCTGCGGCAGCGGACGACG
>NZ_JAAKGN010000108.1:0-16571 GCF_011039295.1 Modestobacter sp. KNN46-3
CGCCGTGGTGAACGCCTCCTGGATCTGGGTGTCGTACGGGCCGATCGGGGTGCGCTGGATGTTCGCCGCCGACTCACCGAAGATCTCCCCGGTCGGGGCGCCGCTGAAGTACTCGTTGGCCGCACCCCCGGCCCGTCCCCGCAAGCGCCGCCAGCTGACCCGCAACCGCTGGGGCTACGCCTACGTCGCACCGTTCTTCCTGGTTTTCGCGGCGTTCAGCCTCTACCCGTTCATGTACACCGCCTGGGTCTCGCTGCACGAGACCAGCCTGTCGAACATCAACGGCGGCACCTGGGTGGGCCTGGAGAACTACCGCGACCTGCTGCAGAGCGAGTTCTTCTGGAACGCCACCCGCAACACCTTCACCATCGGGATCCTGGCCACGGTGCCGCAGCTGTGCATGGCCCTGGGGCTGGCCCACCTGCTGAACTACAAGCTCCGCGGCCGCACCTTCTTCCGCACCGTGATGCTGATGCCCTACGCGACGTCCATCGCCGCGGCGACGCTGGTCTTCTCCCAGCTCTTCGGCCGCGACTACGGGCTGATCAACACCATGCTGGAAGCCGTCGGCCTGCAGGCCATCGACTGGGAGGCCGGGACGGTCAGCAGCCAGGTCGCCATCGCGGTGATCGTCACCTGGCGCTGGACCGGCTACAACGCGCTGATCTACCTGGCCGCGATGCAGTCGATCCCCGGTGAGCTCTACGAGGCCGCGGAGATCGACGGCGCGAGCAAGTGGAAGCAGTTCCTGCACGTGACGATCCCGTCGCTGCGCCCGACGATCCTGTTCACCATCGTCGTCTCGACCATCGGCGCCGTGCAGCTGTTCGGCGAGCCGCTCCTGTTCGCCGGCAACGGCACCACCTCCGGCGGCTCCTCTGGGCAGTACCAGACGCTCGGCCTGCTGATGTACCAGCAGGGCTGGAGCAACTTCCACATCGGCCAGGCAGCCACCACGGCCTGGGCAATGTTCATGATCATCCTGGTAATCGTGGGGGTCAACGCCGTCATCGGCCGCCTCCGCGCCCGGGCCGACCGGTAGGAGACCGGCATGGCGACCCTCGCTCCTCCCGTCACCGACACCGGCCGGGACACCCCGCCCGCGGCACCGGCGACCCGCCGCCGCGGCCACCGTGGCGGCAGCAAGGCCGGCAAGCCCGGCCCGGTGACCTACACGCTGCTGACCCTGGTGGCGCTGGTCTCGATCTTCCCGCTCTACTGGACCCTCGTCGCGGGTTCGCACACCAACGCCGAGATCGCCGCGACCCCGCCGCCGTTCCTGCCCAACGCCAGCCTGTTCGACAACTTCCAGGCGGCGCTGGAGCAGGCACCGATCGGCAAGGCGATCCTCAACTCGGTGCTGGTCGCCGGCAGCATCACCGTCGGCACCGTGCTCTTCTGCACACTGGCCGGGTTCGCCTTCGCCAAGCTCCAGTTCCGCGGCAAGGGCGTGCTGCTGGGCCTGGTGATCGGCACGATGATGGTGCCGACCCAGCTGGCGGTGATCCCGCTGTTCATGATGATCGCCGAGCTCCAGTGGGTGAACCAGCTGCAGGCGGTCATCCTGCCCACGCTGGTCAGCGCCTTCGGCGTCTTCTTCATGCGGCAGTACCTGATCTCCGCGCTGCCCAACGAGCTGCTGGAGGCCGGCCGGGTCGACGGCGCCTCGACGTTCCGGATCTTCTGGTCGATCGTCGTCCCGGTCGCCCGGCCGGCGATGGCCGTGCTGGCGATGCTCACGTTCCTCACCGCCTGGAACGAGTTCTTCTGGCCGCTCATCGCGCTGACCACCGCCAACCCGACGGTCCAGGTGGCGCTGGCCGGGCTGGGCTCGGGCTACGTGCCCCAGCGCTCGGTGATCATGGCCGGCACGCTGCTGGGCACCCTGCCCGTCTTGATCGTCTTCACGATCCTGGGCAAGCAGATCGTCGGCGGCATCATGCAGGGCGCGGTGAAGGGATGACCCACTGCGCGACTCCGTCCTCCCCCTTCCTCCTCCCGAGAGGTGCCTGACCATGGCCACCGTGTCCTTCCAGCAGGCCAGCCGGATCTACCCCAAGTCCGAGCGGCCTGCGGTCGACTCCCTGGACCTGGAGATCGCCGACGGCGAGTTCCTCGTCCTGGTCGGGCCCTCTGGGTGCGGCAAGTCCACGTCCCTGCGGATGCTCGCCGGACTGGAGGAGGTCGACACCGGGTCGATCGTGATCGGCGACCGGGACGTCACCGACTCCCCGCCCAAGGAGCGGGACATCGCGATGGTGTTCCAGAACTACGCCCTGTACCCGCACATGACGGTCGAGGAGAACATGGGCTTCGCGCTCAAGCTCGCGGGCCTCTCCAAGGACGAGCGGGCCACCCGGGTACGCGAGGCGGCGAAGATCCTGGACCTGGAGCCGTACCTGTCCCGCCGGCCGAAGGCGCTGTCCGGTGGCCAGCGCCAGCGCGTGGCCATGGGCCGGGCGATCGTGCGCAACCCGCAGGTCTTCCTGATGGACGAGCCGCTGTCCAACCTGGACGCCAAGCTCCGCGTGCAGACCCGCACCCAGATCGCGGCCCTGCAGCGCCGGCTGGGCACCACGACCGTCTACGTCACCCACGACCAGGTCGAGGCGATGACGATGGGCGACCGGGTCGCGGTGCTCAAGGACGGCGTCCTGCAGCAGTGCGACACCCCCGGCGTCCTCTACGACCGGCCGGCCAACGTCTTCGTCGCCGGCTTCATCGGCTCCCCGGCGATGAACCTGGTCACCGGAGACGCGGTGGACGGCGGCGTGCAGGTCGGCAGCGGGATGCTGCCGGTCCCCCGGGACCAGCTGACCCGGGCCGCGGCGAGCAACGGGAAGGTGACCGTCGGGTTCCGCCCCGAGACCGTGCGCCTGGTCGGCCCCGGTGAGGGCCTGCCGGTCCGGGTCAACGTGGTGGAGCAGCTGGGCTCGGACGCCTTCCTCTACACCTCGCTCGCCGACGCCCCCGACGATGTCCTGCACTCCGCGGACCTGGTGATCCGCACCGAGCCCCGCACCCCGGTCGCCGCCGGGCAGCAGCTCTGGCTGGGCGCGGACCGAGGTGCCCTCCACGTGTTCGACGCCCAGACTCAGCAGCGGGTCGACTGACAAAGGACCCCCTGCCCCCACCACTCGCACGCTCGCGGCGGGCCCCTGCAGGGGGGCCGCCACCTCCTCCTCCGCACGGCCTGACCTCGCCGCGCGATCCCCCCACGCCCTCGCAAGGAGCACTCCTGTCATGACCTCCACCGACGTGCGCCCGCAGACCGCTGCCGGGTTGACCTTCCCGCCGGGCTTCGTCTTCGGCGCCGCCACCGCGGCCTACCAGATCGAGGGCGCGGTCGACGTCGACGGCCGCGGGCCGTCGATCTGGGACACCTTCAGCCACACCCCCGGCAAGACCTTCCAGGGCGACACCGGCGACGTCGCCGTCGAGCACTACGTCCGCTATCCCCAGGACGTCGCGCTGATGAAGGACCTGGGCCTGGACGCCTACCGGTTCTCCGTCTCCTGGCCCCGGGTGCTCCCGGCCGGCGCCGGCGCGATCGAGCAGCGTGGCCTGGACTTCTACCGCCGGCTGGTCGACGAGCTCCTCGGGGCCGGCATCGCCCCCTGGCTGACCCTCTACCACTGGGACCTCCCGCAGGCGCTGCAGGACCAGGGCGGCTGGACCGACCGGGACACCGCGTACCGGTTCGCCGAGTACGCCGGCGTCGTCTACGACGCCCTGGGCGACCGGGTGCCGCACTGGTCGACGCTGAACGAGCCGATGTGCAGCTCGCTGCTGGGCTACATGGCCGGCCAGCACGCCCCCGGCCACCAGGACCCGGTCGAGGCCTCCCGCGCGGTGCACCACCTGCTGCTCGGGCACGGCCTGGCCACCCAGGTGATGCGCGACAAGGGCGCCGACCACCTGGGCATCACGCTGAACTTCACGCCGATGTCGCCGGCCACCGACTCCCCCGCCGACGTCGACGCCGCCCGCCGGCTCGACGGTCAGCAGAACCGGATGTTCCTGGTGCCGATCGCCACCGGGGAGTACCCGGCCGACGTCGTGGCCGACCTGGCGGACGCCGGTGCGCCGCTGCCGATCGAGGACGGCGACCTGGAGGTCATCTCCACGCCGCTGGACTGGCTGGGCGTGAACTACTACTTCGAGTCGACGGTCCGCGGGCTGAGCGAGCCCAGCGGCAAGCACCCGACCTTCATCGGCGCCGAGCACGTGCAGGACCTGGAGCCCGAGGGGCCGACCACCACGATGGGCTGGGGCATCTCCCCGGAGGCGTTCACCGCGCTGCTCACCCGGATCTCCGGGATCGCGCCCGGGCTGCCGCTGTTCATCACCGAGAACGGCTCGGCGTGGCCGGACGAGGTCTCCGCGGACGGTCAGGTGCACGACCCCGAGCGGGTCGACTACCTGCTGCGGCACCTCGCGGCGATGACCGAGGCGATCGACGCCGGTGCCGACGTCCGCGGCTACTTCGCCTGGTCGCTGCTGGACAACTACGAGTGGGCCCGAGGCTACGCGCAGCGCTTCGGGCTGGTGCACGTCGACTACGCCACCCAGGTCCGGACGCCGAAGGACAGCGCCCGCACCTACGCCGACGTCATCCGCAGCGCCAAGGACGGCGTGTGACCGACGCCTCCACCGCCGACCTCGCGGGACGCCGGGTGCTGCTCACCGGCGCCTCCCGCGGGGTCGGCGCGGCCGTCGCCCGGCGGCTGGTCGCGGCCGGTGCCGACGTGCTGGGCACGGCCCGGGACGAGCGGCGGCTGGACGAGCTCACCCGGGACCTGGCCGACGGCCCCGGCTCCTTCACCGCCGTGGTCGCCGACCTGACCGACGAGGCCACGCCGCACCGGCTGGCCGAGGCGGTCGGGCAGCGGTGGGGCGCGCTGGACGTGCTGCTGAACAACGCCGGGGTGATGCTCGCCCGCGAGGCCCGCTTCGAGGACGAGCCGGCCGGCACGCTCGAGGAGAGCCTGCTGGTCAACTGCGTCGTCCCACACCGGTTGGTGCTCGCGCTGCTGCCCGCCCTGCGCAAGGGCACCGACCCCCGGGTGGTGCACGTCAGCTCCGGGGCGGGCACCACCGAGCTCATCGGTGACTCCGGGATCGGCAGCTACCGGGTGAGCAAGTGGGCACTGAACGGGCTGGTGCTCATGCAGGCCGCGCAGCTGGCCGGGGAGGTCGCGGTCAACGCCCTGGACCCCGGCTGGGTGCGCACCGACCTGGGCGGTCAGGAGGCACCGGGCACCCCGGAGGAGAGCGCGGCGGGCGCATTGGCGCTGCTGCGCGAGCCACCGGCGGTGACCGGCCGGATCTTCAAGGACGGCGCCGAGATCGCCTTCTGAGCTCGTCGACTGGAGGAACCCGTGCTGGACGACGACGTCCGCCGTCGGGTGCTGGACTGCCTGCTGGTCTCCCAACGCCACTCCTGGGACCAGGGGCTCACGGCGGCCGTGCTCGAGGAGTCGGGCGCGGCCGCCGCGCTGCAGGCGCTGGTCGACGACGCGGTCGCCCGCCAGCTGCCCGACGGCCGGCTGGCAGAGCTGGACCCGGCCTGCGCGGTGAACGGTGCGGCGCTCGGTGAGTTCGTCGACTCCCTGGCGCACCGGCTCGGCGACCCGGCGCTGGCCGCGGCCGCCGCCCGCCAGCACGGCTGGGTGTCCTCCGGTGCGCCGCGGGCTGCGGACGGGACGCTGTTCCACCTGCTAGGCAGCCGCCAGGTGTGGGCCGACACCGTCTACATGGTCGTGCCCTTCCTGGCCTGCCGCGGCGACGGCGCCGCTGCGGTCGCCCAGCTGACCGGACACCGCAGCCGGTTGCGCGACCCGGTCAGCGGGCTGTGGGCCGCCCGCTGGGACGAGGACGCCGGGGCGTTGGCCGACCCGCGGGCCTGGGGCACCGGCAACGGCTGGGTCGCCGCCGGCGCGGCCCGTGCGGTGTGCTGGCTGCCCGGAGCCGCCGGCACCGCGGTCGCCGCGGAGGTGCGCGCCCTGCTGGACGCCGTCCTGCCGCTGCGCCGTCCCGACGGGTTGTTCGGCGATGTGCTCGACGATCCGGCGACCCCGGCGGACACCAACGTCGCCGCGATGCTCGGCTTCGCGGCGCTGACCGGGGCGGCGGAGGGCTGGCTCCCGCACCGGTTCGGGGGCGTCGGGGAGTCGCTGGTCGCCGCGGTGGTCGAGCGGGTCGACGGCCTCGGCCGGGTCACCGGCGCGAGCGCCGCGCCGCACTTCGACCGGCCCGGTCACTCCCCCGAGGCCCAGGCGTTCCTGCTGCTGGCCGACGCGGCCTGCCGGCGCTGGCGCGCCGGACGCTGAACCGGCGCTCCGGCTCCGGGGGCACGTGCGGCAGCCCCTTGCCCGGGGGCAGCGTGGCGACGACGGTCGCGCCGTGGACCGCGAACGGGTGTGGGGTCAGGTCACCGACGAGCGCAGGGCGGTGCTCGACCTGCTGGAGGAGCTGACCCCGGCCGAGTGGGACGCGCCCACGCTGTGCGCGGGGTGGCGGGTCCGGGAGCTGGTCGCCCACCTGACCATGCCGACCCGGACCGGCCCGCTCGCCGCCACGGTCGGGCTGGCGCGGGCACGGTTCGACGTCGACCGGTACTTCGCCGAGTGGGCGGTGGAGCACGGCCGGGCTCCGACGGCAGAGCTGCTGCAGCAGTGGCGCGACGTCGTCACCTCCGGCCGCCGGCCCCGGGACGGCACGCCCGGCGGGGTCCTGGTGGAGACGGTGGCCCATGCCCAGGACCTCCGGCGCCCGCTCGGGCGTCCCGCCGCCACCCCGCCGGACCGGCTCCGGACGGCGCTGGACGTCGCGGTGCGGCGCGGACGCCCCTTCCGCGGCCGGCAGCGGGCCGCCGGACTGCGGTGGGTGGGCACCGACGTCGACTGGACGTGGGGCACCCCGGGTGACCCGGAGGTGCGTGGCCACGGCGACGACCTGCTGCTCGCAATGCTCGGCCGGCCCGCCGTGCTGCGGGACCTGAGCGGGACCGGCGTCGTCCGGCTGGCCGGCTGAACGGCGGCGTCCCGGCTGCTCACCGGCGGAGGGGTGCCGCATCGGGCGCCGGCGCGGGGAGGCCGGGCACCGGGGCGCCCCGGTGGCCTGACGGGACGCGCCGGGCGGTCCGGACCGCGCCGGCCCGCGGACGGGCCGGCGCGGCAGGGTGGTCAGCCGACCGCGCGGGTCAGCGCAGCGCCGGGACGGCGAGCTGAGCCAGCTGGAGCGCCTGCTCCGGGAACCACGCCCCGGCGGCCGGGTCGGTGATCCCGCCCCACTCCGGGTCGGTCGTGCTGCCGGTGATGCCGCGGTTGCAGGAGCCGTCGGACTGCCCCGGCGTCTTGACCCACAGGTAGGCGTCGACCAGCGGGAAGGCGGGGTCCGGAGCCGCCTGGGGACGCGGACCGAGACCCCGGCCGGGCGGGTTGCACCACGTCTGCGGGTCCGGGTAAGTGCCCTCGGCCGGCGCCCAGGGGCCCTGGCCGTTGCGGCTCGTGTCGATCACCACGTGCGCGGTCGGCTCGAGGTCACCGAGCAAGGCGTCGTAGCGCTGGTTGATGCCCAGGGTGTTCGCCGCAGGGTCCGTCGCCGTGTCGCTCCACTGCTGGAAGGGGTCCAGCGCACCGCCGACGAACCCGTTGGCCGGGCCACCGTTCCAGTACTGGTTCGGGCACGGGTCGGCGTCGATGCCGTGCACGTAGGTGGCCGGGAGCACGGCCAGGCACTCGGAGATCCAGGTGCCGTACTGCGCCAGGTTGGGCGTGTACTGGTAGTTCGAGGTGTTCAGCGCCAGGCCCTGGAACTCCGCGACGCCGGCGTCCTGCAGCCGGTCGGCGATGCTGCCGACGTTGTGCCAGCCGGTGTGGCCGGCATCCAGGTAGACCAGGGCGTCGGGGTTCGCCCGCTCGATCGCCTCGCCGGCGTAGCGGATGTCGGCCAGCCGCCCGGCGTCGGTGGGCGCCGTCCCCGCCGGGTAGGTGCCCGGCGGGCAGTCGCCGGGCATGAGCGCCAGCCCGTCCGGCTCGATCACCACGACGACCTGCTGGTTCCGCATCAACCCGGCAGCGAACCCGTCGACCCAGGCGCGGTAGGCGGCGTCGTCGGCGGCCCCGCCGGCGGAGTACTGCGAGCAGTCGCGGCCGGGGACGTTGTAGACCACGAAGGTCGGCACCGACCCGGTCGCCCTGGCCAGCGCGGAGGCCTTGCGGACCTCGTGCCGCACCTGCATCGGCGTCCCGTCGGTGAACCAGATCGCCTGCGGGGTGGCGGCCTCACGGGCGATCAGCTCGGCGTCGGCGAAGCGGTCGGCCCGGGCCAGGTCGATCGTCTGCCGGACGGCACCCGGATCCGGCACCGGCGTGGTGAAGCGGGTGCCCGGGTCGAGCGGCTGGGCCTGGGTCGCCGGCGCCGGCGCCGACGGGGCGGCGGCCGCGGCCGGGGCGAGGGCCAGGTGGCCCACGGTGGCGGTCGCAGCCACCGTCAGCAGTGCCGCGCGTCCGCGGCGGAGGGAACTCGAGAACATCGTCGTCCTGTCGGTCGATGGGCCACGCGGAGCCTCGGCACCCCGCGTGAGAGCGCTCCCACAGCGGGCCAGGCCGGACCGCCGAACAGGTGTGGGAGCGGTCACACCCTCTCCCGACGACAGGCTCCTGGCAAGACCCAGCCGTTCCGGATCCGGACCCGCCTGCACGGTGGGAAGGAACAGCGGGCCACGCGACGTACAGTGGTTCTGGTTGAGCATTCAACAGAAGTGAGGCCGCCATGCCCGCCGTGACCGTCGAGGACACCACCACCCTCGCCCGGGTCCCCCTGCCCGCGCCCCGCACGGTCCGCCGCCGGGTGCGGTCGGTGACGACTGCGCCGTCCGGCTTCGAGGGCGAGGGCTTCCCGGTCCGGCGCGCGTTCGCCGGCGTCGACCTGCGTGCCCTCGACCCGTTCCTGCACATGGACCAGATGGGCGAGGTCGAGTACGCCCCCGGCGAGCCCAAGGGCACCTCGTGGCACCCGCACCGCGGCTTCGAGACCGTCACCTACCTCCTCGACGGCACCTTCGAGCACGCCGACAGCCACGGCGGCGGCGGCACGATCAGCGACGGCGACACCCAGTGGATGACCGCCGGCGGCGGCGTCCTCCACATCGAGCGGCCGCCGGAGTCGCTGGTGCTCAGCGGCGGGCTGTTCCACGGCCTGCAGCTGTGGGTGAACCTGCCCCGGGCACGGAAGTGGGTGGAGCCGCGCTACCAGGACCTGCGGGCGCGCCAGTCGGTGCTGCTGGCCAGCCCGGACGGCGGGGCGCTGCTGCGGGTGATCGCCGGCGACGTCGGCGGGCACCGCGGCCCGGGCAGCACGTACACCCCGATGGCGATGGTGCATGCGACCGTCTCCCCCGGGGCGTCCCTGGACCTGCCCTGGCGGCCGGACTTCAACGCGCTGGTCTACGTGCTCTCCGGGTCCGGCGCGGTCGGCATCGACGGCGCCCCGGTGCACACCGGGCAGCTCGCCGTCCTCGGCCCCGGCGACACGGTCACCGTGCACGGCACCCGGCCCGGCGACCGGCACGCCGAGGCGCGCACCCCCGACCTGGACGTCGTCGTCCTCGGCGGACTGCCGATCCGGGAGCCGATCGCGATGTACGGGCCGTTCGTGATGAACACCCGGCAGGAGGTGCTGGACGCGATGACCGACGCCTCCGCCGGCCGGCTCGGCACCCTCCCGGCCGCCCGGGTCGCGCACGGCGACGTGCGCGACCAGAGCGAGTAGGAAGACGCCATGAGCAACCTCGAGCCACGGCCGGCGCCGCACGAGCTCGGCGGGCGCGCTCAGGCGTCGGCCGGTCCCGCGCTGGACCTGCTGCCGGGCAAGGAGGTGCTGCTCGGCGAGGCCACGCACGTCCGCCGGCTGCTGCCCACCCTCGGCCGGCGGCTGGTGGGCGCCTGGGCCTTCGTCGACCACTACGGCCCCGACGACGTGTTCGGCTCCGACGGCATGCAGGTGCTGCCGCACCCGCACACCGGGCTGCAGACGGTCTCCTGGCTGCTGGACGGCGAGGTGCACCACCGCGACTCGCTCGGCAGCGACGTGCTGATCCGGCCGCGGGAACTGGCGCTGATGACCGCCGGGCACGCGATCGCGCACGCCGAGCAGTCGCCGGCGGTGCACCCGCGGTACCTGCACGGCGCGCAGCTGTGGGTGGCGCTGCCCGACGGCGTCCGGGACGTCGCCCCGGCCTTCGAGCACCACACCGCGCTGCCGGGCTTCGACTCCGACGGGGTCCGGGCGACCGTGCTGATGGGCGCGATGGGCGGCGCCACCTCACCGGGGACGGCGCACACCCCGCTGGTCGGCGTGGACCTGGCGCTCTCGGCCGGCGCCGACGTGGAGCTGCCGCTGGAACCGGACTTCGAGTACGCGGTGCTCACCGCCTCGGGCACCGCCGACGTCGAGGGCGTGCCGCTCACCCCCGGGGCGATGCTCTACCTGGGGTCGGGCCGGCGGACCGTGCGGCTGCGCGCGGACGACGCCGCCCAGCTGCTGCTGCTGGGCGGCGAGCCGTTCGAGGAGCGGATCGTCATGTGGTGGAACTTCGTCGGCCGCTCCGGCGAGGAGATCGCCGAGTACGCCGAGCAGTGGGCCGAGGGCGACCGGTTCGCCGACGTCCCCGGCTTCGACGGCCACCGGCTCGGCGCCCCGGCCCTGCCCCCGCTCCCCCTCAAGCCCCGCGGCCGCGTCCGCTGACGACCCGAAGGGGCCGAAGTCGCGACTTCGGCCCCTCTCGGGTCATCAGTCGGAGGCGCGGAGGGTGTTCCAGTGGGTGCGGCGGCGGGCCTGCTCGTCGGGGTCGGGCACCGGCAGCGAGGCGATCAGCCGCTGCGTGTACGGGTGCTTCGGCGCGCCCAGCACCTCGGCCCCCGTGCCCTCCTCCACCAGCAGGCCGCGGTAGAGCACCGCGATCCGGTCGGCGAGCAGGTCGACCACGGCCAGGTCGTGGCTGATGAACAGCGCGGCGAACCCGAGCTCCCGCTGCAGCTCGTCGAAGAGCTCCAGCACCCGCGCCTGCACCGACACGTCCAGCGCGGAGGTCGGCTCGTCGGCGATGAGCAGCTCCGGCTGCAGGGCCAGGCTCCGGGCCAGGCTGGCCCGCTGCCGCTGCCCACCGGAGAGCTCGTGCGGGTACCGGTCGCCGAACGCCTTCGGCAGCTGCACCGCCTCCAGCAGCTCGTCGACCCGCGGGCGGGCCGCACGCGGGTCCTTGGCGCGCTTGTGCACCACGAGCGGCTCGGCCACCGCCTCGGCGATGGTGAGCAGCGGGTTGAAGCTGGACGCCGGGTCCTGGAACACGAACCCGATCCGCTCGCGCACCGGCCGGAACGCGCGCTCCTTCATCCCGTTCATCTCGGTGCCCAGCACCGTCAGCGAGCCGTGGCTGACCTTGGTCAGGCCGGCGATCGCCCGTCCGATGGTGGTCTTCCCGCTGCCGGACTCCCCGACCAGGCCGAGCACCTCGCCCGGGCGGATGCTGAAGCTGACGCCGTCCACGGCGACGAAGTCCGGCCGGCGCATCCGGCCGGGGTAGACGATCCGCAGGTCCTTCGCCTCGACGACCGGCGCGGTCCTCTCCCAGCCGGCCGCGCGCCGGACGGCCCGCTCCCGGGTGCGCTCGACGCCCTGACCGAGCCGCGGGACGGCGGCCAGCAGCTGCTGGGTGTACGGGTCCTCCGGTGCGCTGAACAGCGTCCGGACGTCGGCCTGCTCGACGATCCGGCCCTGGTACATGACGGCGACCCGGTCGGCCAGGTCGGCGACCACGCCCATGTTGTGCGTGATCAGCACGATGGCGGCGCCGAAGTCGTCCCGGCAGCGGCGCAGCAGCTCCAGGATCTCGGCCTGCACCGTGACGTCGAGCGCCGTCGTCGGCTCGTCGGCGATGATTACGCCGGGGTCGAGCACCAGGGCCTGGGCGATGACGATCCGCTGCTTCTGCCCGCCGGAGAACTGGTGCGGGTAGTGGTCGACCCGGTGCTCGGGGTCGGGGATGCCGACCAGGCGCAGCACGTCGATCGCCTTGGCCCGGGCCTCCTTCTTGCTGTACTTCCCGTGCGCCCGCAGCCCCTCGGCGATCTGCCAACCGATCGGGTAGACCGGGTTCAGCGAGGTCGAGGGCTCCTGGAACACCATCGCGGCGTCCTGCCCGCGCACCTCGCGCAGCTGCGCGCCGGACAGCGGGACGACGTCCTGCTCAGTGGTGCCGTCCTTGCTGCTCAGCACCACCGCACCGCGCACCCGCGCGGTCTCCGGCAGCAGCCCCAGGATGCTGCGCGCGGTGACGGTCTTGCCGCTGCCGCTCTCCCCCACGATGGCCAGCACCTCACCGGCCTGGACGGCGAGGGTGACGTCCTGCACCGCGGTGACGGCGCCGGCGTCGGTGGCGAAGGAGATCTGCAGGTCCTTGATGTCGACGACGCTCATGAGCGGGTCCCTCCTCCGTCCTGGCCGGTCACGTCCGGTCCGGCCACCTGCCCGTCGGCGGGCTCGGCGCCGGTGGCGCCGGCCGAGGCCGGGTTCCCGGGCCGTCCGCCGGCCGCGGTGACCTCCAGGCCACCGACGCCCGCCGGTCCTGCGGTCAGCGCGCCACCGGGGACAGCGGCGACCTCGCCCTCCTCCGCCGGCTCCTGGTCGGCCACCCGGCGGCGGGTGCGCAGCCGGGGGTCGGCGAGGTCGTTGAGGCTCTCGCCGACCAGCGTCAGCCCGAGCACCACCAGCACGATCGCGAGGCCGGGGAACAGCGAGGTCCACCAGATCCCGCTGGTCACGTCGGACAGCGACTGCTGCAGGTCGTAGCCCCACTCGGCGGCGGCGGTCGGCTGGATGCCGAAGCCCAGGAAACCCAGGCCGGCCAGGGTGAGGATCGCCTCGGACGCGTTCAGCGTGAGGATCAGCGGCAGCGTGCGGGTGGCGTTGCGCAGCACGTGCCGGAGCATGATCCGGCGGTTGCTCGCCCCGATGACCCGGGCGGACTCGACGAAGGCCTCGGCCTTGATCCGCACCGTCTCGGCCCGGATCACCCGGAAGTACTGCGGGATGAAGACCACGGTGATGGAGATGGCGGCGGCCATGATGCCGCCCCACAGGCTGGACTGCCCCCCGCTGATGACGATCGCCACGATGATGGCCAGCAGCAGCGCCGGGAAGGCGTAGATCGCGTCGGCGATGACGACGAGCACCCGGTCCAGCCAGCCGCCGAAGTAGCCGGAGACCAGGCCCAGCAGCACGCCGGCGACGATCGACAGCAGGACGGCGACGACGATCACGTAGAGCGCCGTCCGCGAGCCCCAGATCACCCGGGACAGCACGTCGTACCCGCCCACGGTCGTGCCGAGCAGGTGGTCGCCGGACGGTGGCTGCTGGGCCCCGAACAGCCCCTCGGCGTCGCGCAGCTGGCCGTACTCGTAGGGCGCCAGCAGCGGCGCGAACAGCGCGGTGAGCAGGAAGACGCCCATCAGGACCAGCCCGGCCACGAGCATGCCGCGCTGCAGGCCGACGCTCTGCCGCAGCTGGTGGACGATCGGCAGCGAGCGCCAGGACCGGCGCCGGCGGGCCGGTGCCGTACCGGGCTCGCCGGCCGGTCCGGCCGCGGTCGGCACGGAGGTCGCCGTGGCCATGTCAGTACCTCACCCGGGGGTCGATGAGCGCGGCGATGATGTCGACGATGAAGTTGGTCACGGCCACGATGACCGCCAGCAGCACCACGATGCCCTGCACGGCCACGAAGTCGCGGGCCTGCAGGTACTCGGCGAGCTGGAAGCCCAGGCCCTTCCACTCGAACGTCGTCTCGGTGAGGACGGCGCCGACGAGCAGGATGGCGATCTGCAGGCCGATGACGGTGATGATCGGGATCAGCGCGGGGCGGTAGGCGTGCTTGCGCAGCAGCCGGGACTCCGCGACGCCCCGCGAGCGGGCGGCCTCCACGTAGCCGGTGCCCAGCGTGCCGATCACGTTGGTGCGCACCAGGCGCAGGAAGATGCCGGCGGTCAGCAGGCCCAGCGCGATGGCGGGCAGGACGGCGTGCTCCAGGACGTCGGAGATGACGTCCCAGTCGCCGGTCTGGAGCGCGTCGATCAGGTAGAAGCCGGTCGGGCTCTCCAGGAACTGCAGCTCGATCTCCGTGCCGGTGGAGGCCCGGCCGGCCACCGGCAGCCAGCCCAGCCCGGAGGCGAAGACGAGCTTGAGCAGCAGGCCGGCGAAGAAGACCGGCGTCGCGTAGCAGAGGATCGCGAAGACCCGCAGCACGGCGTCGGGGAAGCGGTCCCGGAAGTAGGCGGCCAGCATGCCCAGCGGGATGCCGACGATGAACGCCACGATCAGCGCGTAGACGGTCAGCTCGAGCGTGGCGATGCCGAAGGTGGTCAGCACCTCCAGGACCGGACGCCGGTCGCTGAGCGTGGTGCCGAAGTCGCCCTGCACCAGGTTGCCCAGGTACTCGAGGTACTGGGTCATCAGCGGCCGGTCGTACCCGGCCTCCCGGACCCGCTCGGCCAGCTGGTCGGCCGGCAGCCGCCCGCCGAGTGCGGCGGTGATCGGGTCACCGGTGGCCCGCATCAGGAAGAAGACGGTCGTGACCAGGATGAAGATGGTCGGGAAGATCAGCAGGAACCGGACCAGCAGGTAACTGCCCAGCCCCCCACTGCCCTTGCGCCGGCGCCGGGGCGCGGGGTCGGGGGCGCCGACGGGGTCGGCGGTGCTCCCGGTGGGTTCGGTCGTGGTGGTGGTCATCTCTCCCAGCCTGAGGTGGCGGCGGACATGCCGGTGCCCCGGGCGACCCGCGGACGGCGGGTCACCCGGGGCGGTCTGCTCCGGCTCGATCAGCCCTTGCTGAGGGCCCCGTAACGGAACTTGAAGGACGGGTCGAGGGTGTCCTCGGCGCCCTGCACGTCGGTCCCGGTGACGGCGACCTGGGCACCCTGCAGGTAGGGCAGCGTCGACAGGTCGTCGGCGACCTGGCCCTGGATCTGCTCGATCAGCGCCTCCCGCTCGGCCGGGTCGGTGGTGGTGGCCTGCTGCAGGATCAGGTCGTTCACCTCCGGGTCCGAGTAGTGGTTGCCCAGGAAGTTCTCCGTGAGGAAGAACGGCGTCAGGTAGTTGTCGGCGTCGGAGTAGTCCGGGAACCAGCCGAGCTGGTAGGCCGGGTAGACGTCGGCGGTGCGGTCCTCGGAGTACTGCACCCACTCGGTGGTCTGCAGGTTCACCGTGAACAGGCCGCTGGACTCCAGCTGGTCCTTGATCAGCGCGTACTCGTCACCCGAGGACGGGCCGTAGTGGTCGTTGGAGTACTGGAGGTTGAGCTCCACCGGCGTCTGCACGCCGGCCGCCTGCAGCACCTGCGCGGCCGCCTCGGCGTCCGGGGCGCCCGAGCCGTCGCCGTACTTCTCCAGCAGCGGCTCGACGGCGCCGGTGAGGCCCTCGGGCACGTAGGAGTACAGCGGGGTGTAGGTGCCCTTGTAGACCTGGTCGGCCAGCTCCTCGCGGTCGATCAGGTGCGCCGCGGCCTGCCGGACGGCCAGGGCCTTGGCCGGGTCGGCCTCGGGGGTGGTCGCGCCGTAGGGCTGGGTGTTGAAGTTGAACGTGATGTAGCGGATCTCCCCGCCCGGGCCGTCGACGACGTTGACCGAGTCGTCGCCGCGCAGGTCCTCCACGTCCGTCGCCGTCAGGCTGCGGAAGGCGACGTCGACGTTGCCCTCCTGGACGTCGAGCTTCAGGTTCGACGCGTCCGCGTAGTACCGGACGTTGACCGTCTCGGTCTCCGGCGCGCCGAGCAGGCCCTGGTAGCCCTCGAACGCCTCGTAGGAGACGAGGTTGTTCTGGTCGTAGTTGGTGATCGCGTACGGGCCGGCGAAGGCGTTGCCGTCGACGATCTCCTGGTCCGTGGTCAGCGCGTCGGCGGCGAAGACGTCCTCGTCCACGATGGGGCCGGCCGGGCTGGAGAGGATCTGCGGGAACACCTGGTCGTCGGGCGACTTCAGGTTGAACACCACGGTGGTGTCGTCGACGACCTCGGTGCTCTCGAGGTTGTAGAGCAGCGACGCCGGGCCGCTCTCGTCGTTGATCGCGACCATGCGGTCGAAGGAGAACTTCACGTCCGAGGCGGTGAGCTCGTTGCCGTTGGCGAACGTCAGCCCGTCCTTCAGCGTCACCGTGTACTCGGTGGGCGAGGTGAACTCGGCCGACTCGGCGATGTCCGGCTCGACGTCGGGGCTGCCCAGCGGGGTGTTCATCAGGAACGGGTAGACCTGGTTCATCACGGCGAACGAGCCGTTGTCGTACGAACCGGCCGGGTCGATCGTGGTGATCTTGTCGGTGGTGCCGATGATCAGCGAGTCGCCGCCACCGGAGCCGCCACCGTCCCCGTCGCCGCCGCCGCACGCCGACAGCGCCAGCGCCGTCGCCGTGATGCCCGCTGTGGCGACCAGCGCACGCCGGCCACTCCTGGACACGGAGTTCATCCGCTACCTCGTTCTCATGGGCGGCGGCCCGCGGGCGCGACGAGGCGCCACCGCAGC
>NZ_JAAKGN010000109.1:0-16558 GCF_011039295.1 Modestobacter sp. KNN46-3
CCGCACTCGGGGCAGCACGGTCGCCCAGAAGGACGCCGGGACGGCGTACGCGGCGTCCAGCCGCCAGCCGTCGGCACCGCGGTCCAGCCAGTGCGTCATCACCTCGGTCACCCAGTCGGCGACCACCCGCTGCCCCTCCCCCGTGACCGCGTAGCTGAGCTGCCGGTTGTCCCGGTGCAGCGGCGTGACGCGCGCGGTGTGCAGCCAGCGGTGCCGCCGGCGAAGCCCGATCAGCTCCTGGTGCAGCCGGCGGGTGGGCTCACCGAAGGGCGCCAGCTCGTCCGGGGACTCCGGGAAGGACGGGCGGCGGCACGGCGTCGTCCCTGTACGTGACTGAGCCAGCTGTCCGGACGCCGTCCCGCGCCTACGTGATCTGGCTGATCGGCCTGGTGGCGTACGCGGTCGCGATCTTCCACCGGGCGTCCCTCGGCGTCGCCGGGATCGAGGCGCAGGAGCGGTTCTCCGCCGGGGCGTCGGCGATCTCGCTGTTCCTGGTGCTGCAGCTGGCCGTCTACGCGGGCCTCCAGGTGCCGGTCGGCGTGCTGCTGGATCGGTTCGGCTCGCGGAAGATGATCGTGGCCGGCGCGGTCACGATGGCTGTGGGGCAGCTGGTGCTCGCCCTGGCCGACAGCGTCCCCACCGCGGTCGTGGCCCGGGTGCTGGTGGGTGCCGGTGACGCGATGACCTTCATCAGCGTGCTCCGGCTGGTGCCGCTGTGGTTCCCCGGGCGCACCGTCCCGGTGGTCACCCAGCTGACCGGGATCCTCGGTCAGGTCGGCCAGATCGTCGCCGCCTACCCGCTGGTCGCGCTGCTGCACACCGCCGGCTGGACGCCGACCTTCCTGGGCGCCGCCGCGGTCAGCGTGCTGGTCGCCATCCTGGTGCTGGTCGCGCTGCGCGACGCCCCGCCCGGCACGCCGGCCCCGACCGTGGCCGGGATGGCCGCCGTCCGGGCGAACCTGGCGGCCGCCTGGCGCGAACCGGGCACCCGGATCGGTCTCTACACGCACCTGGTCACCCAGTTCTCCGGCACCGTCTTCGCGCTGCTGTGGGGCTATCCGTTCCTGACCGTGGGCCAGGGGCTGGCGCCCGGGACGGCGGCCGGGCTGCTGACCCTGCTGGTGCTGGTCGGGATGGCGTTCGGGCCGGTGCTGGGCCGGCTGGTCGGGCAGTGGCCGCTGCGCCGCTCCAACCTGGTCTTCGGCATCCTCACCGTCACCGCGGTGGTCTGGACCGTCGTGCTGCTGTGGCCGGGCCGCGCGCCGCTGTGGCTGCTGGTCGTGCTGGTGGTCGTGCTGGGCACCAACGGCCCCGGGTCGATGATCGGCTTCGACTACGCCCGCACCGAGAACCCGGTCGAGCGGTCGGGCAGCGCCACCGGGTTCGTCAACGTCGGCGGCTTCTTCGCCTCGCTGTGCACCGTGCTGGCGATCGGATTCGTGCTCGACGCGATGACCCCGGGCAGCTCCACGGACTACTCGCTGGACGCGTTCCGGGCGGCGTTCGCCGTGCAGTACGTCTTCTGGGCCATCGGGCTGGTCGGGGTGCTGACCCACCGGCGCCAGCTGCGCGCGCGGATGGCCCGGGACGGCGTCGTCCTGGTGCCCCTGGTCACCGCCGTCAGCGCCCGGCTGCGCGGCACGTCGGCCTACTCCCGGCCGGACGAGCGGCCGGACGAGCGGCCGGACGGGCCCCCGGCCGACCGCTGAGCGCCCCGGCGGGCGAGCACGATCGCGTAGTCGAATCGCCGGCCGTCGCGCTCGACCGGCAGCACCAGGTGCTCGACGTCGGCCGCCGCCGGCAGCGCGCCCAGCCGGTCGGCGAGCGCCGGCGCCGGGTCGCTGGACCAGATGGCCAGCACCCCACCCGGGCGCAACGCGGCCAGCGCGGTGCCCAGCCCGGCCTCCTCGTACAGCGGTGCGTTGGAGCCGTGCACCAGGAAGCCGGGGCCGTTGTCCACGTCGAGCAGGACGGCGTCGTACCGTCCTGGCCGTTCGGACAGGAACGCCGCGACGTCGGCGGTGTGCAGCTCCAGCCGGTCGCGGGGGAGCTCCGGCAGGCCGGGCAGCAGCCCGTCGCCGGCCCAGCCGACCAGCGCGGGCTGGAGCTCGGCGACCTCCACGGCGGCGACCCGGGGCTCGGCGAGCACGGTGGCCGCCGTCCAGCCCAGGCCGAGCCCGCCGACCAGCACCCGCAGTCGGTCGCCCGCGCAGCGGCGCAGCGCCTCGACCGCCAGCGCCCGCTCGGTGGTGGTGTCCACGTCGTCCATCGCGAAGACGCCGTCGACCACCAGCTCCGTCACCGCCCCCCGCCGGCGCAGCACCACCTCGCCGTGCGGCCCGGCTGCGCGCCCCAGCTCGACGGGCTCGTCGGGGGTCACGGTCGGCCCGGGCGGAGCCGCAGCGCCTGGCCGGGGCGGAGCTGGGCGCACGCGTCGACGTCGGCGTCGGTCACGTACCCGATCACCGGGTAGCCGCCGGTCACCGGGTGGTCGGCGAGGAACAGCACCGGCAGCCCGGACGGCGGCACCTGCAGCGCCCCCCGGACCATCCCCTCGCTGGGCAGCTCCCCGGCGCGCAGCCGCTCCAGCGGCGCGCCGTCCAGCCGCAGGCCGACCCGGTTGCTCTCGCTGGTGACCGTCCAGGCCTGCCCGGTGAGGGCCGCCCAGCCGGCGTCGCCGAACCAGTCGGCGCGCGGTCCGGGCAGCACGGTGGCGGTGAGCTCGCCGGCGGTGGGTTCGGGCACCGGCGCCAGGTCGACGCCGGGGGCCGGGTCGACCGGCTCGCCGATCGGGAGGACGTCACCGGTCGCGACCACCGCCGGCCCGAGCCCGGCCAGCAGGTCGGTGGCCCGGGAGCCCAGCACCGGCGGGACGGCGATGCCGCCGCGGACCGCGAGGTAGGTGCGCAGCCCGCTGACCGGCGGGCCGAGCCGCAGCTGCTGTCCACGGCGGAGCACCGTGGGCGCGGCGTGCGGGGCACCGGGACAACGCGCACCGGTGGTGACCACCAGCAGGTCGGCCCCGGCGCGGACGGTGAGCCCGCCGAAGGTCACCTCGAGCACCGCGTCGTCGGCGCGGTTGCCGACCAGCCGGTTGGCCAGCGCGGCCGAGGCCCGGTCGCACGCGCCCGAGCGGCCGATGCCCAGCGCTGCCTGCCCGGGCCGGCCGAGGTCCTGCACGGTGGTGAGCGGCCCGGTGGCCAGCACGGTGAGGCTCACCGGCCTACCGCCACGAACCGCACCGTGGTGCCCGGCCGGAGCAGCGCGGCCGGCTCGCGGGCCAGGTCGAACACAGCCACCTCGGTGCGCCCGATCAGCTGCCAGCCACCCGGTGACTCGCGCGGGTAGACGCCGCTGAACTCCCCGGCCAGCGCGACCGACCCGGGTGGCACCGCGGTGCGCGGGGTCGGCCGGCGGGGCACCTCCCACTGCCCGCCGGGCTGGGTGAGGTAGCCGAAGCCGGGGGCGAAGCCGCAGAAGGCCACCGTCCACTCGGCCCCGGTGTGCCGGGCGACCAGCTCGTCCGGCGTGAGGCCGAGCAGCTCGGCGGCGTCGGCGAGGTCGGCGCCGTCGTAGTGCACCGGCAGCTCGACGGTGTCGCCGACGGCCCGCGTGTCCGGCCGCGGGGTCGTCGTCCGGACCGCGTCGGCGACCGCGGCCAGGGTGGTGACCGCGGGGTCGGTCATCAACAGCACGGTGCGGGCGGCCGGGACGACGTCCACCACGCCGTGCGGTGGGTCGGCGGTGAGCGCGGCGTACAGCGCCAGGACGTCGTCCAGCCCGTCCAGTTCGACCAGCAGGGCGGCGCTCCCGCTGGCGAGCAGGCGCATCAGCCGGCGAAGGGGGCCAGCTCGACCCCCGCCGTGGTCAGCGCGGTGCGCACCTGCCGGGCGATCTCCACCGCACCCGGGGTGTCGCCGTGCACGCAGATCGAGCCGGGATGCAGCGTCAGCTCGCCGCCCTCGACGTCGGTGATCGGTTCGCCGGCGGCCATCGCCACGCACCGGGCGGCGATCTCGGCCGGGTCGTGCAGCACCGCACCGGGCAGCCGGCGGGAGACCAGCGTGCCCTCGGGGGTGTAGGCCCGGTCGGCGAACGCCTCGTGCACCACGGTCAGGCCCGCCTCGGCGGCCAGCCGCAACCACGCGGAGCCCGGCAGGCCCAGCACCGGCAGCGCCCGGTCGTAGGCGACGACGGCGGCGACCACCGCGGCCGCCTGCTCCTCGTGGTGCACGATCGCGTTGTAGAGCGCGCCGTGCGGCTTGACGTAGCGGACCCGGTCTCCGGCGATGCGGGCGAAGCCCTCGAGCGCACCGATCTGGTAGACGACGTCGGCGGTCAGCGACTCGAGTTCCACGTCGATGAACCGGCGGCCGAAGCCGGGCAGGTCGCGGTAGCCGACCTGGGCGCCGATCGCGACGCCGGACTCGACGGCCTTGGCACAGACCCGTCGCATGATCGTGGCGTCACTGGCGTGGAAGCCGCAGGCGACGTTGGCGCTGGTCACCACGCCCAACAGGGCGTCGTCGTCGCCGAGCGTCCACTGGCCGAAGCCCTCGCCGAGGTCGGAGTTCAGGTCCACACGCGTCATGTCGACAGCCTCCCTCACGCGAACAGGTCGATGACCGGGCGGACCGAGTTGATCGCCAGGTACAGGGTCAGCAGCCAGGCGACCCAGCCGATCACCAGCAGCCAGCGCGGGTAGCGGTAGCCGTTGAGCAGGTCGGTGCGGCGGGTGGCCACCCAGAGCAGGACGGCGATCCCGATCGGCAGCAGCAGCCCGTTGAAGGCCCCGGCGAAGACGAGCAGCGTCGTGGGTGCGGTGCCGATCAGCACGTAGACCAGCGAGGTGAACGCGATGAACCCGACGACCAGCAGCGAGCGGGTGCGGTCCGACGTCCTCGTCCGGGAGGTCACGAACGACACCGAGGTGTAGGAGGCGCCGATGACGCTGGTGATCGCCGCGGCCCACAGCACGATGCCGAACACCCGCAGGCCCACCTCGCCGGCGGCCTGCTCGAACGCCGACGCCGCCTGGTTGGTCGGGTCGAGCGCCGCGCCGCCGGTGACCACGCCGAGGATCGCCAGGAAGAGCACGACCCGCATGACCGCGGTGATCAGGATGCCGGTGACCGAGCCGCGGGTGATGTCCCGGACCCGGCCGGGGCCGGAGATGCCCGAGTCGAGCAGCCGGTGCGCGCCGGCGTAGACGATGTAGCCGCCGATCGTGCCGCCGACCAGCGTGGTGATCGCCAGGATGTCGATGTCCTCGGGCAGGACCACGTTGCGCAGCGCCTCGCCCACCGGCGGGCCGGACGTGATCGCGACGTAGGTGGTCAGCACGATCATCACCAGCCCGAGGACGACGACGATCCGGTCGACCGCCACCCCGGCCCGCTTGCTCAGGAAGATGCCGATGGCGATCAGCGCCGACAGCGCCCCGCCGAGCTTGGGGTCGAGCCCGAGCATGGCGTTGGCGCCCAGGCCGGCGCCGCTGACGTTGCCGATGTTGAACACCAGCCCACCGATCAGCAGGAAGGCGGCCATCACCCAGCCGAGGCCCGGGGCGACCAGGTTGCCCAGCTCCTGGGCCCGGCGGCCGCTGACGCCGATGACCCGCCAGACGTTCAGCTGCAGGGCGATGTCGATCAGGATCGAGATGACGATCGCGAAGGCGAACGCGGCGCCCAGCTGCACGGTGAAGGTGGTCGTCTGGGTGATGAAGCCGGGGCCGATGGCCGAGGTGGCCATCAGGAACATCGCGCCGAGCAGGGTGGAGCGGGTGCTGGAGGCGAGCCGCCCGTTGGGTGCGGTGGACGGCTCGGCGGGGGTGCGTTGCGGTTCGGCGGCCATGGCTGCTCCCGGGTCGGGTGGGGAGGGGCACCAGCGGGTGTGCGCCCTTGGCGGACGAACCTAGGGAGTTGTTGAACAATCCTTCAAGAGGATGGCGCGACAATTTACTGCGCGGACACATCAGGAGACGGCAGGATGTCGGCATGCCCGAGCCCACCGACGCCGCCTGGCTGCGCAGCGTCGCGCAGGAGGTGCGCAGCTTCGACCGCTCCAGCACCGCCGAGCGGGTCGCCGAGCTGCTGCGCTCCCGGGTGATCGAGGGCGACCTGCCGCCGGGCACCCGGTTGTCGGAGGAGCAGTTGGTCGAGGTGCTGCACGTCAGCCGGAACACGCTGCGCGAGGCGTTCCGGCTGCTCACCCACGAGGGCCTGCTGGTGCACCGGCTGCACCGCGGGGTCTTCGTGCCCGAGCTGGACGAGGACGACCTGGTCGACCTGTACCTGCTGCGGCGGACGATCGAGTGCGACGTCGTCCGCCGGCTGGAGGGGCTGGACGCCGTCCGGCTGCGGCCGTTGCACGACGCCGTCGCCGCCGGTGAGGACGCCGCCCGGCGCGGCGACTGGGGTGCCGCCGGCACCGCCAACATGCGCTTCCACCAGCAGCTGGTGGCGCTGGCCGGCAGCCGGCGGATCGACGAGACGACGGCTCGGCTGCTCGCCGAGCTCCGGCTCGCCTTCCACGCCATCGCGGTGCCGCAGAGGCTGCACGAGCCGTACGTCAGCCGCAACCGGGCGCTGCTGGACCTGCTGACCGCCGGGGAGGTGGAGCAGGCGGCCAAGGAGCTCGAGGTCTACCTGCACGACTCGGAGGCCGAGCTGCGCTCGGCCCACCGCGACCGACTCCGGAGGAACCCGTGACCCTCGTCCCCGCCGCGGACCCCGCTGCCGCCCGGGCCTCGTTCCGCGCCGGCCTCGCCGTCCCCTCCTCGGGCTGGGCGCCCGGGCACACCCAGGCGAACCTGGTTGTGCTGCCCCGGGACTGGGCCTGGGACATGCTGCTGTTCGGCCAGCGCAACCCGCAGCCGGTGCCGCTGCTGGACGTCACCGACGCCGGGTCGTACCGCACCGTGCTGGCACCGGACGCCGACCTGCGCACCGACCTGCCGCGCTACCGGGTCTGGCGGGACGGCGAGCTGGTCGACGAGCCCACCGACGTGGCCGACCTGTGGACCGACGACCTGGTCGCCTTCCTGATCGGCTGCAGCTTCAGCTTCGAGACCGCCCTGCTGGACGCCGGGGTGCCGGTGCGCAACATCGAGCAGGGCCGCAACGTGTCGATGTACCGGACGAACCGGGAGTGCCGGCCGGCCGGGCGGCTGTCCGGGCCGCTGGTGGTCTCGATGCGCCCGGTGCCCGGGCACCTGGTGGCCACCGCGGTGCAGGTCACCGCGCGGATGCCCGCGGTGCACGGGGCGCCGGTGCACGTCGGGTCACCGGCCGCCCTCGGTATCACCGACCTGACCCGGCCCGACTTCGGTGACCCGGTCGAGTTCGCCGCCGGCGACGTCCCGGTGTTCTGGGCGTGCGGGGTGACGCCGCAGGCCGCACTGATGGCCTCCCGGCCGCCGTTCGCGATCACCCACGCCCCGGGCCACATGTTCGTCACCGACGTCCCGGACGCGGTGTACCGGCAGCCCTGACCGGGCTCAGCGCGTCCCGGCCCGGAAGCAGGCGGCGATCTCGTGCTCCCGCGCGGCCTGCTCCGCACTGCTCGACGGCGAGGTCTGCGGTTCCCGGTAGTCCACGAAGCCACCGTCCTGCTCGACCTCCACGAGGAGACCGAGCGCCTCCAGGCACGGCGCGACGACGCCGGTGTCGACCATGCCGTCCGGGTACGCCGGCCAGGACGGCGGCTGACCGCTGAACATCAGGATCGGCGGTCGTCCATCGGAGGTGCTGGTGACCCGAACCTCCCCGGCGCTCCAGATGACCGGGCTGGGCACGACGCCGAGCGGCACCCCGTCGACGATGGGCAGCGGATCGAAGTCGCGCACCAGTTCGCCGCTGGGCGTCCGGTCCAGGCTGGGGGAGTACTCGGCCTCCAGGCCGTGCTCGCCGAGCACGACGAGCGGGCCGGTCTCCGCCGAGGCGTCCATCAGCGCCAGCCGTTCCTGGGCGTCGAGGGGCACGTAGCCGTTGGCGACGGTCATCTCCGCCGGTTCCGCGCCGCGCGCGCCGGTGAACCACGCCAAGAACCACTCCGCCTCGTAGCGGGCGACCACCACGGCCCAGCGGCGACCGCCAGGGACGTCAGCGGCATAGACCACCCGCCCGGTGCCCCACTCCGGCGCCGGCAGGCCCCAGTCGACGACCTCGCCGTCCGGTCCGACCGGGCCGGTCCAGGGGGCGGCCGCCATCGCGGCCAGGAAGTCCTCGTCGTCGGCGAGGGAGCCGCGGGTCGGCCCCTCGACCAGCTCCGGTGGCGGCGCGACGTAGGTGCTGGTGACCGGTGCCGGTGTCGGGGCCGCTGCCGGCTCCGTCACCGCTGAGCGGGCGAGCGAGGCACCGGTGCCCAGGAGCACGACGGCGAGCGCACCGGCGGCCCAGCTCCCGGCCCGTCGGCGACGGTGCCGGTCCAGTGCGACGGCGCGGGCTGCGGTGCGGCCGTCGTCGGCGGGCCGGGCGCGCTCGGCGATCCGGTGCAGCCGGTCGGCGACGGCCTGACCGGCGTCCGCGGTCACGTCGGCCTCCGGTAGATGGCGTTCGGGTCGTCCCCCGGCTGCGGCCGCACGGCGAGGGGAGCAGGTGTCGGCGCGGGCGCCGCCGCAGGAGCCGGCCGCTGGACCAGGATCGGAGCCGGGCTCCCCGGTCGGCGGTAGATCGCGTACGGGTCGGCTGCGTCGGTCGTGGGGCCAGGCGTCGCCGGCGGGTCCGGGGCCGCCACCGGCGGGGGCTGGGGGACGGCGACCGGTTCCACCGGCTGGGCCGGCTCACCCGGCTCGACCGGGTCGCCGGCCAGCAACGGGGCCAGGGCGGCCAGGGCATCGGCGAGGGCGGCCCCGACCTCGGCGGGGGAGCAGCCCAGCAGTGCCGCGACGTCGTCCTCGTCCTGCCCCTCGTGCAGCCGGAGCACCGCCACGGCACGGGTGCGCGGGTGCAGCCCGGCGAGCGCTGCGAGCCACCGGTGGTCCGGGTGGTCCTCCCGCTCCGCCGCGAGCACGCTGTCCCGGCCGGTCGCGGGGAGACGGGTCCGGCCCAGCGTGGCGGAGACGAGCGCGTCGTTTGTGTCGGCCAGGGCGGCCGCCGGTGCGCCGAGCCGCCGCCAGCGGCGGTGGGTCCGGGCCAGGGCCGCCACCAGCAGGTCGTCGGCCGCGGCGGCGTCGCCGGTGAGGAGCAGGGCGGTTCCGCGCAGCTCCTGCTCGTGCTCGGCCACGAACGCGGCGAACCCGTCCTGCCGCTGGTCCACGCCCACCCCTTCCGGCCCGCCGTCGCTGGCGGCACCGTATCGGTGGGATCGTGTTCCGTCAGCGAGGCGGCACACTGGCCGCTGATGTCCCCCGACCCGGACCCTGCTGTCGTCGCGCGATTGCGCTCGGCGGGCTGCGTGTTCGCCGAGGACGAGGCGGTGCTGCTGCTGGCGGCGGCTGCGTCGGCTGCCCAGCTCGACGGCCTGGTCGCGCGGCGGGTGGCGGGCGAGCCGTTGGAACAGGTGCTGGGCTGGGCGGAGTTCTGCGGGCTGCGGTTGGCCGTCGAGCCGGGCGTGTTCGTGCCGCGGCAGCGGACCCGGCTGCTGGTGCGGGAGGCGGTCGCGCTCGCTTCCTCGGGTTCGGTCGTCCTGGACCTGTGCTGCGGGGTCGGCGCGGTGGGTGCGGCAGTGGCGGCCGTCGTCCCGTCGGTCGAGCTGCACGCGGCTGACCTGGACCCGGTCGCCGTCCGCTGCGCGCGGCGCAACGTGTCCGGGGCGGTGTACGCGGGCGACCTGTACGACCCGCTCCCGGAGTCGCTCCGCGGGCGGGTCGACGTCCTGGTGGCGAACGCGCCCTACGTGCCCACCGAGGCGATCGCGCTGATGCCGCCGGAGGCGCGCGACCACGAGGCACGGGCCGCGCTGGACGGCGGGGTCGATGGGCTGGACGTGCAGCGCCGGGTGGCGGCGGGGGCGCCGGACTGGCTGGCGCCCGGCGGTGCACTGCTCATCGAGACGGGCCGGGAGCAGGCGCCGGCGACGCAGGCCGCGTGCACCGCCGCCGGGCTGACGACCCGGGTGGTGGAGGACGACGACCTGGCGGCCACCGTGGTCGTCGCCGTTCGCGAGCCCTGAGACACGAACGGCCCCCTCCCTGGTGGGGGAGGGGGCCGCTGGCGTGGTGGGTTCAGGAGGGCTCGACGCCGAACGCGGTGGCGAGCTTCTCGATCTTGCGGGCCCGGCCGAGCCGGGGCAGGTCGCTGCCGTCGCGGATGACCTGGCCGCGGGCGTCGAAGTCGGCCAGGAAGTCCCGCGCCCAGGCGACGTCCGACGGCGCCGGGCTGATGACCTCGTTGATCACCGGGAGCTGGTCCAGCTGCAGGCACAGCTTGCCGGTGAGGCCCAGGGAGACCGTCAGCGCCGACTGCTCGCGCAGGATCGGGTGGCTGGTGCCCACCGTGGGCCCGTCGATCGGGCCGGGCAGGCCACCGACCCGGCTGGCGATGACCAGGCGGGAACGGGGGTAGGCCATCGCCAGGTCGTCGGCGCTGGTGCCGGTGTCGCGGCGGTAGTCACCGCTGCCGAAGGCGAGCCGGAAGGCGCCGCGGGCCGAGGCGATCCGCACGGCCTCCTCGATGCCCAGCGCCGACTCGACCAGCGCGAGCACCGGGGTGGAGCCGCCCAGCCGGTCGTAGGTCTCGGTGACGTGCTCGGCCGCCTCGGTCTTGGCGAGCATCACGCCGGCCAGGCCGGGCAGCCCGGCGAGCGCGGCGACGTCGTCGGCCCAGAACGGGGTGGCGTGGTCGTTGATCCGCACCCACGCCCGGTTGCCGGGGGCGGAGAGCCACTCGACGACGTCGGCCCGGGCATCCGGCTTGCGGGCCGGGTCGACCGCGTCCTCGATGTCCAACACGATCTGGTCGGCGCGCGACTCGTGTGCCTCGTCGAACAGCTCCGTGCGGGCGCCGTTGACCAGCAGCCACGAGCGCGCGATTCCGGGGTCTACGTTCCTGCCTCTGTGCACCGGGCCATTGTGGTGTCCGGGCTCACGGGCGTGCCGCGCGGGGTGCGCGCCGGGGTGTCGCTCGCGGTGTCCGGCGCCGGCCGGTCAGGCTGCGCGTCGGCCGAGCAGGTCGAGCAGGCCCACCCGCCAGTCGACCTCGACCCGCCGCCCGGCCCAGTCGCGCGGACGGACGAGGTCGAACCGGACCAGTTCCGGCGCCCGGCCGGGCGTGCGTGCATCGGCCCACAGCAACGCCAGGTGATCGCGCCGGCGCAGGTCGGGGGCGCCGTCGATCGCCAGCTGCAGGCGCTGCTGAGCGACCGGCGCCTGCCGGTAGAAGTCGCGCAGGCCCTGGGTGTCGGCGGCCGGCAGCTCGCCGTCGTCGGAGTGCCACACCCGCAGCACCTCGGTGGGGGTGCGCAGGATCAACCCGCTCATCGGGAGCCCGAGGTTCTCGTTGCCCGGGTCGACCAGCTCCAGCTGCGTGCCGAACGGGTGGTCGTCGTGCTCGGCGTAGGGGCGCAGCCGCTCCATCGCCTCCCGGCGGACCAGCTGGTGGTCCAGGTGCCGGTCGGCGCCCGGCTGCCAGCCGTGTGCTGCGTGGATCTCGCGGCTGACGGTCAGGCCGCCGAGCAGTGCGTCGCGCACCTCGACCAGCAGCGGCTGCAGTCGCCGGAAGGCGGCCTCGGGGCTGTTGTCCACGTCGAGCAGTCTGCCGGGCGGGGGTGACAGTCTCCCGGCACCGGGCGGGGAGGATCAGCGGGTGTCCTCTCCGCAGTCGCCCGCTGGTCGTCCGGTCACCGTGGTCACCGGCGGGAGCCGGGGCATCGGCGCCGCCACCGTCGACCACCTCGCCCGGCAGGGCCATGACGTGGTCGTCGGCTACCGCTCGGGGCGGGAGGAGGCCGCCGCGGTGGTCGGCGGAGCACAGGCCCACGGGGGGCGGGCGGTCGCCGTCCGGGCCGACGTGTCCGACCCCGACGACGTGGACGCGCTCTTCGCCGCCGCGGCCGAGCAGCTGGGGCCGGTCACCGGGCTCGTCGCCAACGCCGGCCTGACCGCCCACCTCGGCGACCTGGCCGACACCCCGGTGGACGTCGTCCGCCAGGTGATCGACGTGAACCTGCTGGGCGTCGTCCTGTGCGTCCGCCGGGCGGCGCAGGTCATGTCCCGGCGGCGGGGTGGGCCGGGCGGCGCGATCGTCACCGTCTCCTCCAGCGCGGCGACGCTGGGCTCGGCGCACGAGTACGTGCACTACGCGGCGGCCAAGGCCGGGGTGGACGCGCTGACCATGGGCCTGGCGAAGGAGCTGGCGGACGACGGCGTCCGGGTCAACGCGGTGGCGCCGGGGCTGGTGCGCACCGACATCCACGCCGGCGCCGGCGACGCCGGCCGACTGGAGCGGGTGACCGCCCGGGTGCCGATGGGCCGCCCGGGGGAGCCGGAGGAGATCGCACCGGCGATCGCCTGGCTGCTCGGGCCGGACGCCGGCTACGTCACCGGTGCGGTGCTGCGGGTGGCCGGCGGTCTCTGACCGCGAGGGGCCAACGCCGTTGCGACCACGTCGATCAGCTGGGGGAGCGGGGTGCCGTCCGGGTCGTGGTCGGGGTCGACCTCCGTGAGCACCAGCCCGGCGCAGGCGTCACTGCCGCAGAACACGTCGAGCGCGCCGGCGAGCTCGCCGAGGGAGAGGCCCGCCGAGTGCGGGAAGTTGGCCAGCGGGACGTCGTTGGTGTCGAGCACGTCGACGTCCAGGTGCACCAGGAAGCTGCCGCAGATCGCGTCGAGGCGCCGGACCGCCTCGGCGGCCTTCCCCACCGGGTCCGCGCGCACGACCGGCGCGGGGGTCGCCGACAGCCGGTGCTCGACCAGGCGGGTCCACTGGACCTCACCGACCCCGTCACCGGCGCGCTGCGGGCGACGGTGACCCGCCCGGAGCTGGAACGGCTGGCCCGCCGCGGCTGCCGCACCCATCCCGACCGGGACTGCGGGTGCGCGGTGCTGGACCGGCCACCCGCAGTCGACCGCTACACGCCCACCCCCGCCCAGTACCGCTTCGTCCGGGCCCGGGACCGCACCTGCCGGCACCCCGGCTGCCGGCGCCCCGCCGCCCGCACCGACCTCGACCACATGCGCGCCCACCGCGACGGCGGGGCCACTGACTGCACCAACCTGTGCTGCCTGTGCCGGCGACACCACCGGCTCAAGACCCACGCACCCCGATGGCGCTTCACGATGACCGACGACGGCGTCCTGACCGTGACCACACCCTCCGGCGTCACCCGCACCACCCGGCCACCGGGCCTCCACACACCGGCCGTCCGCCACCTGCTCGGCAGCGGCGGCCCGCCGCCGGACGACGACGACCCGCCACCCTTCTGAGACGCCTGGCCTCCGGTCGCTGCGATCGGTGGAGTCGCTGACTGCTCTCACCGCGCGGGAGGAACGGTCAACCGGGCGCTCCACCCGGTCCGTGATCGAGGGGCGGGCGTGACCTCTGGTGCGGCTGTGACACGTGTGCCCAGAGGGGCGGGGTTGGGGTTCCGGGGAGCCAGTGAGCCCTGTTCGAGTCACAGCGCGGGCACAACGGGCCGATAAGCACGTCGTGATCCGTCATCACCTCGCAGCGAGCTCGGCGCGGAGCCCTCAGTGGTTCGACCCGGAGCACCAGGCCGACATCCTCACGGCCTTCGACAGTCAGCTCACCGCCGGGCTGCACGATCGCGGGCCCAACAGCCCGCGACCGGAGCGGGTCCGCGAACTGGGCCAGCTGGCCGCGGCCAGCGCACTGCCGGCCCGTGCAGCGCTGCTCCGCTGGGGCGCACTGCCCGGCTCGGTCCGCGCGCACCTGCTGACCAGCTGGTACGGCAGTCAGGTCGCCAGGAGCTCAGCCGCCTGACCTCCGCGGGTGGCCCACCGGGCCCTCGGCACGGCGCTCAGTCCCAGGGCTGCCCGCAGGCGGCGCAGCGACCTGCCGCCGTCCGCTCGGTCAGCCGGCCGCAGGCCGGGCACACCTGGTCCAGCCAGCACGCCGGGTCACCGCCCTCCGGCTCGGGCCGCTGCGGTTCCTCCGGCACGACGGTCCTCAGTCCTCGTCCGACGGGGCGAAGCGGGCGAGGGCCTCGATCGACGGGCAGGTGTAGTACGCGCCGGTCAGCGGGGTCAGGTAGCCGGTGAGCCCGTCGCGGACCCCGTCGGTCGCCCCGGCCATCCGACGGAGCATCTCGGTCAGCCGCCACTGGTCGCGGGCGAAGCCGACGAACGCCGTCCCGTGGTCGGTGACCCCGCCGTAGGCGACGTTGCGCCGGAAGATCGGCTTTTCCTCGCCGTCCACCTCGACGGTGGTGCGGGCGACGTGCGCGCTGGGCAGCATCACGTCCTCGGGCAGCTCGACGCTGTCGGGCTTGGTGCGCCCCATCATCATCTCCTGGCCGTGCACGCCCAGGCTCTCCCAGGTGGCGCTGTCGTGCCGCCACACCTGGTAGAGCACGATGCTCGCCCCCGCGCCCGGCTGGCCCGCCGGCACCGCTGCGACCTCGGCGGCGCTCAGCAGCGACGGGTTCTCCGTGCCGTCGACGAAACCGGTCAGGTCCCGGTCGTGCCGGTACAGCCAGCCGGTGACCTCCGCACCCACCCGGGCGACCCCGGCCAGGGCGACGAGCACGGCGCGAGCGTTGTCGAACACCGCGGTGCGATCGCCCCCGGCGACCCAGACCCAGGCGTCGTGCTGGGTCGCCGGCAGCCGGTAGCGGCCGGCGCCGACGAGGTCCTCGGTCCAGCTCGCGGCGTCCGCCGGGGCGTCGTCCGGGGCGACCTCGGCCCACAGCTCCGGCCGGAGACCGACCACCACGTCGGCCCCGCCGGTGGAGGAGAGCGGACCGATGAGCCCGGCCACCCCGCGGACCAGGTCCGCCGCGGAGCAGCCGGGCTCGAGGTCGAGCTCCAGGTAGCAGTGCTCAGGGGTGCCGAGGGCGAAGATGCCCGGCTGCGTCGTCACGCCGCCCACCCTGCCCGACCGGCACGACCCGGCATCAGCTGGTCGGCGGCTCGTCCTTGCCGGCCTCCTCGAGCGCGTCGGCCTCCTCCTTGGTCTTGTGCACGGCCTTGTCGGCGTGCTCCGGCGGGCCGTAGACCGTGTAGAGCACCAGCGGGTTCACGCCGGTGTTGAGGAAGTTGTGCTTCTTGCCGGCGGGGACGACGACGAGGTCACCCTGGGCGACGTTCTTCTTCTGCCCGCCCACGACGGCCTGACCGGTGCCGCTGACGAAGGTGAGGATCTGGTCGATCTCCTCGTGCACCTCCTCGCCGATCTCCCCACCCGGCGGGATCGTCATGATCACCAGCTGGGTGTGCTCGCCGGTCCACAGCACCCGACGGAAGTCGGCGCTCTCCTCGGCGACGGTGGCGATGGTGAAGTGCTCCATGGCTGCCGTTCCTCCTCTGATCCAGTAGCTCCTGCCGACGTGCGCCGGCCCATGATCAGTCAAGAGCAGCGCGGCCTCCGGCGCGATCCGAGCCCGCGGGCCGGGCGACACGAGGCGGACGGGCCCTCCGACCCTGCCGTCCACCGGGCGGGTAGGAGAAGCTGTCCGGTGCCGGGTACCGGCAGAGCACACGCAGACGAGCACAGGAGGACGGCGTTGACGCAGCAGCCAGGAGCCCAGCCGGAGAACGCAGCCCTCGCGGCCGAGCGGGACGAGGCGGCCACCGAGCTCGCCGGGGTCGAGGGTGAGGTGTCGACCCGCGCCGTGGTCGCGGGTGGCGTCGTCGTCGGGCACGACGGCTCGGACTGCGCGCAGGAGGCGCTGCAGTGGGCGGCCGGGCTGGCCGAGCGCGCCTCCTGGCCGCTGCACGTCGTCCGCGGCTGGCGGATCGCCACCGCGCCGCAGCCGGCCAGCTGGGAGCCGGGCTACGTCCCGCCGATCGGCGAGTACGAGCAGGCGGTGCAGGCCGACCTGGAGGCCGACGTCCGGGCCGTGCTGGGCGCCGAGCGGGCCGGCGGGGTCACCTGCCACGTGGTGCACGCCGCTCCGGTGCGCTCCCTGATCGAGGCCGCCCAGGCCGCCGACCTCCTCGTGGTCGGTGCCCGCGGGCGGGGTGGCTTCGCCGGGCTGCTGCTCGGCTCGGTCAGCGACCAGGTCACCCGGCACGCCCCGTGCCCGGTCACCGTCGTGCGCAGCCAGCGCAAGGACTGACCCGCGTGGCGGTCCAGCACCCCGTCCCACCGGCCTTCCTGCGGGCGCACACCCGGCTGGACCGCCCCTCGCTCGTCCCCCAGGTGCAGCTGCACGTCGCCGACGACGTCGTCGCGCTCTGGGAGGCGATGGAGACCGAGGGCGGCGGCGCCGGCCAGGACCCGCCGTTCTGGGCCGCCGCCTGGCCCGGCGGGCAGGCGCTGGCCCGGCACGTGCTCGACCACCCCGAGCTCGTCGCCGGACGCCGGGTGCTGGACCTGGGGGCCGGCAGCGGCCTGGTCGCCGTCGCGGCCGTGCTGGCCGGGGCGAGCGGGGTGCTGGCCAGTGACGTCGACCCGTACTCGCACGCGGCGGTCGGGCTCAACGCCGAGGTGAACGGGGT